>NZ_JBDOQU010000019.1:0-82219 GCF_039839375.1 Inquilinus sp. CAU 1745 | reverse complement strand
GAAAAGCCGCCCGGTTTGGCGCGGGGCGGCCGCCCCGCGCCAAACCGGCTCACGAACCCCAGCCGGATTGACTGTCAGGAATGTATCCGGACTAACTGTCAGGAATGTTCCCGGTTGCACATTTGAAGCCAGCGGCGGCGCTGGTATCCCGAACTCCCCCACCCTCCCCACGCCTATGGCGCGGGATCGACGTATACGTCGATCCCTCCCCCGCTTCGCAGGAGAGGGCGAAGTTGGGTCCGCGCCTCAAAGTTAGCGCCTATGAGACTTGATTCGGCATCCATGCGGTGTCGATGGCTGACGGAACCGCGTCCGGTCCTTCGCCGCCGGTGAAGCGGCGCCGGCCCATGGATTCCAGATCAAGTCTGGAATGACCAATAAAAACAATGTCATGCTGGACTTGATCCAGCATCCATGCGGCGTCGATGGCTGACGGAACCGCGTCCGGTCCTTCGCCGCCGGTGAAGCGGCGCCGGCCCATGGATTCCGGCTCGGGGGCCGGAATGACGAGAAGGGTTCAGGCTGCTGGCGTAACCGCGCCGCCGACGGCGTAGCCGAGGCGGCCGGACCAGAAGCGTTCCAGGCGCAGCAGGGTCTCGTTGAGGTCGTTCAGCGTCTTTTCGCTGAGGTCGAATTCGTCCAAGGCGTCGATGTGACGCTCGAACATCGAGCTCAGCTTCTCCCGGAGGTCGAGGCCCTTCTCCGACAGGCGGACGCGGACCGAACGGCGGTCATGCTGCGAACGCTCCTGAACCAGATAGGCGTTCTCCACCATCTTCTTCACATTGTAGGAGACGTTGGAGCCCAGATAGTAGCCGCGCGCCGTCAACTCGCCGACCGTCAATTCGTCGGTGCCGATATTGTACAGAATCAGGCTCTGCACGTTGTTGATGTCCTGAATGCCCCGGCGCTCAAGTTCCGCCTTCACCAATTCCAGAAAATGGCGGTGCAATCGTTCGATCAGGACAATGCTCTTGTAGTACGGTGGTTGCACCCGTGCCTCCTCCTGGCAGCAGACCGACGTCTCTTGGTAGTTGGCCGCTATAATATCAGTGCTGAGACATTAGTCGATCATTCGCCGCCTATCATCTTAAAAATAGCCGAAAAATCCGCTTGCTGTCCGCCAGAATTGCAGAAAAGGGCATAGAGCGCCGCCGCTTCGGCCCCAAGAGGGGTGGCCGCGCCGGTGGAGGACGCGGCTTCCTGCGCCAGCCTCAGATCCTTCAGCATCATTCCCGCCGTGAAGCCCGGCGCGTAGTCCCGATTCGCCGGCGAGGTCGGCACCGGGCCGGGCACCGGGCAGTAGGTCGTGAGCGACCAGCACTGGCCGGAGCTTTTCGACGAGATGTCGAACAGCTTCTGGCGATCGAGGCCCAGCCGGTCGGCGAGCGCGAACGCCTCCGCCACCGCGATCATCGAGACGCCCAGCACCATGTTGTTGCAGATCTTCGCGGCCTGCCCGTTACCCGGCCCGCCGGCATGGACGATGGTCTTGCCCATGATATCGAGGAAGGGCTGCGCCCGCGCGAACGCCCCGTCCTCGCCGCCGACCATGAAGGTCAGCGTCCCCGCCTCCGCCCCGCCGACGCCGCCGGAGACAGGCGCGTCCACCATGTCGAAGCCGCGCTCCCTCGCCGCCGCGGCGACCGCGCGGGCCGTCGCCACGTCGATGGTTGAGGAATCGATCAGGAGCGTTCCTTGCCTGGCCGAGGCGAACACCCCCTCCCCGCCCTCATAGACTTCCCGCACATGGGCGCCGGCCGGCAGCATGGTGACGATTATCTCCGCCCCCGCCACCGCGTCGGAGAGGGAGGAGGCCGCCCGCAGACCCGCCGATTCCGCTGCCTTCAGATTGGCGGCGGCGACATCGTGTCCGGCGACCTCATGGCCGGCGGCGACGAGGTTGCGCGCCATCGGCAGCCCCATATTGCCGAGGCCGATGAAAGCGATTCTGGCCATCTTTCCTCCCTTTGCCGTTCGTTCAGGCCGGTTCCGGCGATAGCACGAGGTCGCCGTCGGCCGGGACCGCGAAATGCCGGTCGACCAGAGCCTGGTCAACGTCGCCGAGAGCGGACGGATTCCAGCGCGGATTGCGGTCCTTGTCGACCAGCAGCGCGCGGATGCCCTCGTAGAAATCGTGGCCGGCCATGCAGCCCTGGCTGAGGCGGTATTCCATCGTCACCACCTCCTCATAGCTCATCTCCCGACCCTGCCTGATCTGGCGCAAGGCGAGCCGGAGGCTGGTCGGCGACAGGCGGGCGAGGATTGATAATTGCTCCTCCGCCCAGGCGCCGCCTTCGGCCTCCAGCGCGCCGAGGATGGATTCGACGCTGTCGCCGGCGAAGCAGCGGTCGATGGCGTCCCGCGCGTCGGCCAGCGGGGCGGGTCCGGCGTCGACGTGGAATTCCGCCAGCACCGAATCGATCGCGGCGTGCGGATCGTCGCCATAGGGGGCGGATGACAGGGCCACCGTCAGTTCCTCGATCCGGTCGGCCGGGACGTGATGGGTGCCGTAGCCGACATAGAGGCAGTCCGCGGATTTGAGACGCGCGCCGGTGAGGCCGAGGAAGGTTCCCGTCGCGCCCGGAAAGCGCGGCAGGAACCAGCCGCCGCCGATATCCGGCACCAGCCCGATCCCGGTTTCCGGCATGGCGAACATCGTGCGCTCCGTCACCACGCGGTGAGAACCGTGGATGGACAGCCCGACGCCGCCGCCCATGGAGATGCCGTCGACCAGAGCCACGAACGGCTTCGGGAACCTGTGGACGCGGTGGTTGAGGATGTATTCCTCCCGGAAGAAATCCCGCGTCATGGCCCCCGCCCCGCTTTCGGCGCGGCCGGAATCCCAGACCGCCCGGACGTCGCCGCCGGCGCAGAACGCCCGCTCCCCTTCCCCCCGGATCACCACGGCATGGATGGAATCGTCCCGCGCCCACTCCTTCAGGAGGGGATCGATCTCCCGGATCATGTCCAGGCTGAGGGCGTTCAGCGTCCGGGGACGGTTGAGCGTGATGAGGCCGACGGGGCCGCGCGTTTCCTTTTGGACGTCCTGGCTCATTCTTCTTTTTCTTGAAAGTTGGGATCGCCTCCGCCTCAGGCGGAGAGCAGCTTCCGCGCCACGATCAGGCGCATGATTTCGTTCGTGCCCTCCAGGATCTGGTGGACCCGAAGGTCGCGAACGAATCGTTCGATCGGATATTCCTTGATATAGCCGTAGCCGCCATGGAGCTGCAGCGCATCGTTGCAGATCCGGAAGCCGACATCGGTCGCGAACCTTTTCGCCATGGCGCAGATCTGCGTGCGGTCGGGATCGTCCTCGTCCAGCGCGGTCGCGGCCCGGTGGACCATCAGCCGCGCGGCCGCGAGATCGGTCGCCATGTCGGCCAGCTTGAACTGGAGCGCCTGGAATTCCGCCAGCGGCCGGCCGAACTGCCGGCGCTCCTTCAGATAGGCGGTCGCGGCCTCCAGGCAGGCCCTGGCCCCGCCGAGCGAGCAGGCGGCGATGTTGACGCGCCCGCCATCCAGCCCCTTCATCGCGAAGGTGAAGCCATCCCCCTCCGCCCCCAGCAGGTTGGCGGCAGGAACGCGGCAATTCTCCAGGATGACGGCGGCGGTGGGCTGGCTGTTCCAGCCCATCTTCTTCTCCTTCTTGCCGAAGGAGAGGCCGGGCGTCCCGTTCTCCACCAGGAAGGCCGAGACGCCCTTCGGCCCGTCCCCGCCGGTGCGGGCCATCACCAGGTAGAGGTCGGAGACCGAGCCGCCGGAGATGAACGCCTTCGATCCGTCCAGCACGTAATGGTCGCCGTCCCGCGCCGCGCGGGTCTTCAGCGACCCGGCGTCGGAACCGGAGCCGGGCTCCGTCAGGCAATAGCTGGCCAGATGCTCCATGCCCATGAGCGGCGGCAGGAAGCGGGCCCGGTGCTCCTCGCTGCCGAACCGGTCGATCATCCAGCCGACCATGTTGTGGATCGAGAGGTAGGCTGCCGTCGAGACGCAGCCCGCCGACAGTTCCTCGAACAGGATGGCGGCATCCAGGCGGGAGAGCGCCGAACCGCCATGATCCTCGCGGCAATAGATGCCGGCGAGGCCGAGTTCGGCAGCTTTGCGCAGCGTTTCGACGGGGAATATCGACTGCTCGTCCCACTCCGCCGCGTTCGGCGCCAGCTCCGTCGCGGCGAACGTCCGCGCCATGTCCTGGAAGGCGCGCTGGTCGTGGCTGAGCGAGAAATCCATGGCTTCAAGCGTTCCAGACTATCGTCAACGGCTTCGCAGCCCCTGATACTTTAGACCCGGAGGGAGGGTGGGGAGTCAATGTCACAGCCAGCGCGTCATTTCATTTCGACGGCAGGTCGTAAGCCTGCCCGTTCCCGCACCTCCGGCGAGGTGGCGAGGTCCTATGGATTCCGGATCAAGTCCGGAATGACCAGCAAAAACAATGTCGTGCCGAGCGTCCAACTCCCTCATGGTGAGCCAGTCGAACCATGTGTGCCCCGCCGCCCCGCCACTGCTTTCATGCAACAACGGTGCGGCGATGGGCGTTCATCGGCGGTGTATGGGCCGGTGTACGCCCGTCTCCAGAAAGCGGAGCCTTCCATGAACATCATCGCGGTTCTCAACGTGGCGGGCGGGACGATGCGCAGCCTGGACGTGGCCGACGTGACGCGGCGGCTGGAGGAAGGGCTGGGGGAGAAAGGCCATACGGTGCAAGTCGAGGCGATGGAGCCCAACCGGCTGGGCGCGGCGCTGGAGAAGATCGCCGGCCGGAAGGATGTGGACGCGCTGCTGATCGGCGGCGGGGACGGCACCGTTTCCTCCGCCGCCGCCGCGCTGGCGGGGTCGGAGGTGGCGCTGGGCGTCCTGCCCCTGGGCACGATGAACCTGTTCGCCCGCGACCTGAAGGTGCCGCTGGACCTGGATTCGGCGATCGCGGCGCTGGCGGAGGGGGAGATCGAGAGCATCGATCTGGGACAGGTCAACGGCACGCTGTTCGTCAACCATTGCTCCATCGGGCTGCATCCCTGGATGATCCGCCATCGCGAGCACCAGCAGAAATGGATCGGCCGTCGCAAATGGTTCGCCATGGCCCGGGCCTGGATGCGCGCGCTGAAGCGGTTCCCGAGGGTCGATATCGAGATGCGGGTCGGGGGCGAAAGGCGGCATCTCAGGACCAACGTGCTGATCATCGCGAACAACCCGTTCCGGGAGGGGGCGGGCCCGATCCCCGGCCATGAGCATCTGGACGAGCACGCCCTTGCCGTCTATGTCGCGAAGAGCGCGTCGCGGCTGGGGCTGGTGCGCCTTATCTTCAACGCCACCATGGGCCATTGGAGCACCAATCCGATGCTGGATTCCTTCGTCACCCCGTCGATCACCCTCACCCGCCGGCGGCGCAAGACCGTCCGTGCGTCGATCGACGGCGAGACAAGGGCGGTGACCGCGCCGCTGGTCGCGAAATCCCTGCCGGCGGCGCTGAAGGTCCTGAAGCCGAAAGCCCCCGAATGAGGCGGATCGCCCATCTCTCCGACCTCCATTTCGGCCGGATCGGGCCGCGCATCGTGGACGTACTGGTGGACGACCTGGAGAGCTGCGCGCCGGACCTGATCATCATCAGCGGCGACCTGACCCAGCGCGCCCGGACGCGCCAGTTCGCCGCGGCGCGGGCCTTCCTGGACCGGCTTTCCGCGCCTTGTATGGTGGTGCCGGGCAACCATGACGTGGCCCCGATGTTCCGGCCGATGAGCCGCGCCTTCCGGCCGTTCGCCCGCTACCGCCGATACGTGACGCAGGACATGGCGCCGACCTTCATCGACGAGGAGATCGCGGTCGCCGGCGTGACGACGGCGCGGTCCTACCGCTGGTCGGAAGGCAGCGTCTCCCTTCGGCAGATCGAGGGGGTGCGCCAGTTCATGGACGGGCTGGACGACCGGCTGCTGAAGATCGTCTTCACCCATCACCCGTTCCTTCCGCCGCCCGATTCCCCGGACACGGCGCTGGTCCGCCACGCCCGGTCCTCCCTGCCGGTGTTCGAGAGCGTGGGCGTCAATTTGCTGCTGGCCGGACACCTGCATCGGGGCTTCACCGGCGATGTGACGCACCATCACACGGCGATCAAGCGGTCGATCCTGGTCGCCCAGGCCTCCACCGCGACATCGACCCGGCTGCGCGCGGAGCCGAACGCCTACAATTTCATCCGCTGGGATGCGCCCCATCTGCGGCTGAGTTCCCGAATCTGGGACGGCGACGCCTTCCAGCAGGCGGAGGTGGAGACCTTCGCCCAGGACGGCCATCGATGGCATCGCGCCGGCCGCGACGCAATGCCCGGCTGAGCCGGGATTGCGGGGCCGGAGGCCAGCGCCTATCCTCCCCCGCGATTTTTCAGGACCTATGCAAGCGGGGCCTCGGCGATGGCCGGTTTCTCCTTTCACGGACGTTTTCCAACCACGCGCCCCAGGCGCAACCGCGCCGATGGCTGGACCCGCCGGCTGGTGGCGGAGAACCGTCTGTCCACCGACGATCTAATCTGGCCGCTTTTCGTGATCGAGGGCGAGAACCGGACCGAGCCCGTGGCCTCCATGCCCGGCGTCGACCGCCATACGCTCGACCGCGTCGCCGACGCCGTCGCGGTGGCGATGGAGCTGGGCATTCCCGCCATCGCCCTCTTCCCCTCCAGCCCGGCGGAGGTCAAATCCGAGGGCGCGGAGGAAAGCTACAACCCCGAGAATCTGATGTGCCGGGCGATCCGGACGATCAAGGCGGCCCACCCGGATGTCGGAATCGTCACCGACGTGGCGCTGGACCCCTACACCACCCACGGCCATGACGGGCTGTTGAAGGACGGACGCATCCTGAATGACGAGACGGTGGAGGTGCTGGTGCGACAGGCGCTGGCGCAGGCCGATGCCGGATCGGACATCGTCGCGCCGTCGGACATGATGGACGGCCGCATCGGCGCGGTGCGGACGGCGCTGGACGAAGCCGGGCATGAACTGGTGCGGATCATGGCCTATTCGGCCAAGTACGCGTCGGGCTTCTACGGCCCGTTCCGCGACGCGGTTGGCTCGGGCTCCGCGCTCAAGGGCGACAAGACGACCTACCAGATGGACCCGGCCAACGCCGACGAGGCGCTGCGCGAGGTGGCGCTGGATCTGGGCGAAGGGGCCGACATGGTGATGGTCAAGCCGGGGCTGCCCTATCTGGATATCATCCGCCGGGTGAAGGAGACCTTCGCCGTCCCGACCTTCGCCTACCATGTCAGCGGCGAATACGCGATGCTGCGCGCGGCGGCCGGGAACGGCTGGCTGGATTACGACCGGACGCTGATTGAGACCCTCATCAGCTTCAAGCGCGCCGGCTGCGACGGCATTCTGACTTACGGCGCGCTGGACGCGGCACGGATGCTGCGGACGGGTTAGCCCGCGGTTCAGGGACCTTCCACAAGAAGGTGGAACTTTTGCGCCGCCTGATCAACTATTGCGCTGGTGGGAATACACAGAATCAAGAAGGTGCGGGGTGGCGCGGAACCCAGTTCAGATTGCGAGCCGGCTCGCGGGTGCGTTTTGCATCGCAATCGCAACGCTGGGCGAGGCGTCCGCGCAGGAGGGTGAACAACGACTCCTTTTCGATGAGGAGGGTAACGTCGACGTCTCCAACCTTCTGGCGCGGGGCGGCTTCATTCCGATACCGATCATTATCACCGAACCCGCCGTCGACAACGGGCTGGGGATCGTCGCCTACTTCGTCGGAAAGCCGCCAGCCGACAGCGACCAGCCGCTGACCCGGACGATTGTCGGCGGCGCGGTCACGGGCAACGGCTCCAAAGGCGCCGGCTTCATGAGGACCGGCGCCATCGGCGATGGGCGCATTCTCTACAACGTCGCCTTCGGCACGGGGCTGGCGGTGCTGGACTTCTATCCCGGCAATCGCAACTTCGCCCTGACATACAACAACGACATCACTTTCGCCGGGGTGCGGGCGCGCTATCGTTTTGGCGACAGCGGCTTCTCCGCCGGGCCTGTCGTGACCTACCGCCAGAACGAGATCGCGCTTGATGCCGGGGACCATTCCCCGCGGCTTGAGGCGTTCGCCGGCCATGAGATCGACCTTCCCTCGATAGGCTTCAACCTGCATTTCGACAATCGGAACAATCCCTTCACCCCGACGAACGGGCTCAACGTCGTCGGCGAGGCACAGCTCTTCGACGAGGCCTTCGGCAGCGACGCCGACTTCACCAGCACGTCCCTGTTCGGGGCCTGGTTCGGGTCCCGGGACGACTGGACGCTCGGCGTGATGGCGAACCTGGAATATACGAGCGACGAGAGCCCCTTCTTCATGGAGCCCGACATCGACCTGCGAGGCGTGGAGCGAAACCGCTATCGCGGCGACCGCCTCCTGTCGGGCGAGTTGGAGCTGAGGCGGCAGTTTTCGCAGCGCTGGGGCGCGCTCGCCTTTGTCGGCTACGGCCGGACGTTTGGCGACGGCGACGCCGATGCGGACGCCGTATCCTATGGAGGAGGAATCCGGTACCGGATCGCGGAGAAGCTTGGCCTCGATCTGGGCGTCGACATTGGCGTAGGTCCGGACGACGAAATCCTCTACCTGCAATTCGGCCATGCCTGGGGCCGGCGGATGGATTGAGCCGGGAATAGCGGCTTGCGACGGCCCGTCACGGCGATGACGCCGGCTCGATCACAGGTTTCGATCCGGGGAATGGTACGGGCCTCCCCTCGGCAAGGAGATAGGCCCTCACGACCTCGATCTGCCCCTCATCCATCAGCGCCGGCGCATGGCCGCAGTTGGGGATTTCCACGATTTGGGCCTTCGGGCCACGTTCGGCCATCTCCGCAGCGGTTTCGGCGGAGAGGAGATCCGAGTCCGCGCCGCGAAGGACGAGGGTCGGGCAGGAGACGAGGTCCCAGGCCGGCCAGAGGTCCATGTCGCCGAGCGGGGCCGCCGTGAAGGCGAGCGCAATTCCCGGATCGTAGACAAAGCCGAGCGAGCCGTCGGCCCGGCGGACCGTGCCATGCCGCACGAGATGCCGCCATTGGGCATCGGTGAGGTCGCCGAAGCCGGCGTAGGTGCGGCGGAAGGCCTGCTCCGCCGCCTCGAGGTCCGGGAACGCCGGATCGAGGCTGACATAGGAGGCGATGCGTTCCAGCGCTGCCTTTGGGATGAACGGGCCAACGTCGTTCATCACCAGCCGGCGGATCGGGTGGCCGGGACGGGACGCCAGCAACATGCCGATCAGCCCGCCCATCGACGTGCCCACCCAGTCGACATGATCCACGTCGAGCCGGGCCAGCAGCGCCGCCATGTCGGCGCAATATTGCGGATAGCCGTAATGGACGGGATTCCGCAGCCGGCCGCTCTTCCCCCTGCCGACGATATCGGGGCAGATGACGCGCCGGCCCTCTGCGGCGAGGGCCGAAGCGAGCGCATCGAAATCGCGGCCGTTGCGGGTCAGCCCATGGACGCAGACGACAGCCGACCGCAGGCGCGGATCGCCCCATTCGACATAGGCGACATCGTGGAAGCCGTCCGGGTCCAGCGCCTTCAGGGTCCGGCGGAGCATGGCGGCGGCTACGGGCGGGGATCGAGGCCCGCGCGTTCCCGCAGGCCGGGGGCGCGGATGTCGACTTCCTGGCCGGCGAGGTCGTCCGCCTCCCCGCCCGCCAGCCAGACGAGGAATCGGGCGGGATCGTCCACCGGCAGCAAGTCGCGGCGCGGGATGCGGCTGACCGGGTTCATGCCGGAGGCGCGGATGGCGACCTGCATGTCGGTGTCGACAATGCCGGGGCGGAAACCGAAGACGACGAGGCCCGACCCCTCCGTCTCCAGAGCCAGAGAGCGGGTCAGCATGGCGAGGCCGGCCTTGCCGGCGCAATAGGCGCTCCAGCCCTCACGCGGGGTGGAGGCCGCGCCGCTGGAGACGTTGATGACGACGGGGCGCGGCCGCTCCATCATCGCCGGCACGGCGGCGCGCAGGACGTTGAACGCGCCGGTCAGGTTGATCGCGATCGACCGCGCCCAATCCTCCGGATCGGCTTTGGTCAGGAGGCCGATTGGTTCGATCGCGCCGGCATTGTTGACCAGTATGTCGATTCCGCCGAACGCATCGACGGCGCGGGCGATCAGCGCCTCCACCTCCCGATACTTCGTGATGTCGCAGGTGACGGCGAGCGAGCGGCCGCCGGCCGAACCGATCGCATCGGCCACCGATTCGCAGGCTTCGGCGGAGCGGGCGGCCACCGCGACCGCCGCCCCTGCTTCCGCGAACCGCCGGGCCGCGGCCGCGCCGATGCCGCGGCTGCCGCCGACGATAAGGACGGTCTTGCCGGTGAGATCGGTCATGCGGCGACGCGGCGGCGCGGCTTGTTGGGCAGCATCTCCCGCGTCGGCAGGAAGGCCGGGTCCTTCACGAAGGTGAAGCTGCGCGCGTGGAAGCCGTTGAAGCGGCTGCGCAGGACGTTGGTGTAGGCGCCCATCTGGCCGATCTCTATCCAGTCGCCTTCGCGGATGTCCTCCGGCAGCCAGTAGGGACCGGGCATGCTGTCGGTCGAATCGCAGGTCGGCCCGAACAGGTGGAAGCCGGTCAGCCGGTCGCTGACGGGACCGTCAGGACGGATGACCCGCATGGGGAAATCGATGCCGTCGAACTTCATGTCGGAGAGGCTGCCATACATCCCGTCATTCAGGTAGAGGGACTCTCCCCGCCTCAGTTCGACCTTCACCACCATCGAACAGCCGCCGGCGACCAGCGCACGGCCGGGCTCGCAGAAGAACGCCGTCCGGGCGGACAGGCCGATCAGCGCCTTCCCCTCCTCGATCGCCGCGACGAAGCTTTCGAAGGGCGGGGGTTCGGTACCGACATAGGGCACGGGGAAGCCGCCGCCGACATCCAGCACGTCGAGATCGATCCCGGCCAGATCCCGCGCCCTGCCCGCCAGTTCCATCGCGCGCAGATAGGCCGAGGGGGCGAGGCACTGGGAGCCGACATGGAAAGTGAGGCCCAGACGGCGGCCGGGCTTGCGCGCGGCCTTCAGCAGGTCGGCCGCATCCTCCACCGTCGTCCCGAACTTGCCCGACAGGTCGCAGACCGCCTGGTTGCGCGGCGCCTCCAGCCGGACCACCAAGGTCAGATCGTCCCCGCCCTCCGTCACCTCGACCAGCTTCGCCAGTTCGTCCTCATGGTCGAGCGCGAAGGTGCGCACGCCGTAATCGTAATAGGCCTCCGCGATCGCGCGGCGGCTCTTGATCGGATGCATGAAATGGCAATGCGGATCGGAGAACTGGTCGTTGATCGCCTTCACCTCGGCGATCGAGGCGGTATCGAAATGCCGGACGCCGCCTTCATGCAGCGCGCGCAGCACACGGCGGTCGTCATTGCACTTCACCGCATACATCACCGTGCCGGGAAAGGCCGAGACGTAGCGTTCGGCCGTGGCGCGGAGTTCGTGGGGCCGGAGGCAGTAGACCGGCTCTTCGGGACGAAGCGCGGCGACCATGTCCGCGGGCGAGTCGAAGGTCTGAGTCATCGCAGGCCATCTCCCTTTCAACGCGCGGGCATTGCACCCGTCCGGAAAGCAGTAGTTCAACACGAAGCTATTGAAAAGAATGAATAAAATATGCAGCGAAAAAAGATGCTTCGTTACGGGCTGCGAACTTTCCCGCCGACCCTTCAAAGGCGGGAAACGACTATAAGGTAATTTTCTTTCTCCCCCGCCGGCCGGTTTCGTTGTAGGAATATTTCCGGTAGAAAACCGAACGACGGCGATGGCGGAAGGCGAGGGTCTGAGCGGATGAAATGGGTCTGGCGAGCGCTGGCCGGCATTCTGCTGATCCTCACGGCCGGGCTGGCGCTTGGCTATTTCTGGCTGCGCGCCGGCCTTCCCGACTATGAGGGAGAGCGGACCCTGGCGGGGCTGGGTGCGCCGGCGACGGTGGTCCGCGACGCCGCCGCCATCCCCCATATCCGCGCCGAGAGCGCCGCCGACGCCTATTTCGCCCTGGGCTACGTCCATGCGTCGGACCGGCTGTGGCAAATGGATCTGCAGCGGCGAATCGGGGCGGGCCGGCTTTCCGAACTGGCCTTCATCGGCGAATCGGGCCTCAGGCTCGACCGGCTGATGCGGACGCTGGGGCTCTACCGGGACGCAGCCGCCAGCTTCGAGCGGCTGCCGGCGGAGGTCCGTGCGGCGCTGGAGGCCTACAGCGCCGGGGTGAACGCCTGGCTACAGAGCCGAAGCGGCCCCCTGCCCCCGGAATTCGTGGCTCTGCGCTATGAGCCCGAACCGTGGACCCCGGCGGACAGCCTGGTCTGGGGCCGGCTGATCGCGCTTCAGCTTTCCGGCAATTTCAGGACCGAACTGCTGCGCGCCGCGCTGGCGGAGATTCTGGACCCGGCGCTGATGGAGGATCTGTTCCCGCCGGGAATCGGCTATCCGCCGGCGACGCTCGCGGCCGGCGAAGCGCGGGCGCTGAGGGCCGCCCTGCCGCCGCCGCTGGGGCCGGACACGGCATCGAACGAATGGGTGCTGTCCGGCGAGCATACCGGAACCGGCCTGCCGATCCTGGCGAACGACCCCCATCTGGCGCTGGACGCGCCGATTCTCTGGTACCTGGCTTCCATCCGGACGCCGGAGTTGACGGTCACGGGGGCGACGGTGCCGGGGGTTCCGTTCACCCTGCTGGGCCATAACGGGACGGTCGCCTGGGGGTTCACCACCACCGGGTCGGACGTGCAGGATGTGTTCATCGAGCGGATCGATCCCGCCGATCCGGGGCGCTACCTGACGCCAGAGGGGAGCGAGCCGTTCCTCGTTCGCGAGGAGATCATCGGCGTCCATGGACGGGAGGAGCCGGTGCGGCTGACCGTCAGGGCGACCCGGCACGGGCCGGTGCTGTCCGACATCGATCCCGAGGCGGCGGACCGGGCGGGGGAAGACCATGTTCTGGCGCTGGCCTGGACGGCGCTGACGGACGAGGATTTGAACGTCGAGGCGGTCTACCGGCTGAACCGGGCGCGGGATTGGGAGGATTTCCGCGCGGCGATGCGGCTGTGGCGCGCGCCGCAGCAGAATGTCGTCTATGCCGATACCGCCGGCAATATCGGCTTCTTCACCCCCGGCGACGTGCCGATCAGGCTGGACGGCGACGGCAGGAGCCCGATCCCCGGATGGACCGGCGCGTTCGACTGGAAAGGGCTGATCCCGTTCGAGGAACTGCCGCAGGCTTACAACCCGCCCGCCGGCTGGTTCGTCAACGCCAACAACGCCGTGGTCGGACCCGACTACCCCTACCTGCTGGCCTGGGAGTTCGAGGAGCCCTACCGCGCCCGGCGGATCGAGGCGATGCTGGAGGAAATCTCTCCGCTGACCGTCGCCGGAAGCCAGGAAATGCAGCTCGACACCGTGTCGCTGGCGGCGGCCGAGCTGCTGCCGCTGATGCTGACAATCCGCGCGCCGGACGCGCACGCGGCCGAGGCGCTGGCGGCCCTGCGGCGCTGGGACCACCGGATGAACCGCGAACTGGCCGCGCCGCTGATCTTCCAGGCATGGCTGCTGGAGCTGGGTCGCTCCCTCTACGCCGACGAGTTGGGCGACGGGTTCGACGATTATGGCGGGCTGGAGCCCGTGGTCCTTCGGCGCATGCTGACGGAGCGCCGGATATGGTGCGACGACGTGGAAACGCAATCGGTGGAGGAATGCGGCGACGCGTTGACGACCAGCCTGCTCGCCGCCCTGGACCGGCTGGAAGCGAAGTATGGCTCCGATCCTTCGGAATGGCGTTGGGGGGAAGCCCATCGCGCGCCGCTGGACCATCCCATCTTCAGCCGCATACCGATCATCGACCGGCTGTTCGATCTGGGTATCCAGACCGATGGGGGAGAGTTCACGGTCAATCGCGGCGGCATGGATGTCGGAGATGCCGCAACGCCCTTCGCGCATGTGCATGGCGCGGGCTTCCGCGCGGTCTATGATCTGGCCGATCTGACGGAGTCGCAATTCATGATCGCCACCGGGCAATCCGGCCATCCGCTTTCGGATTTCTACGGCAACCTCACCGTCCGCTGGCGCGACGGCGACTATCTGACGATCGGGGAGACGCCCCGGGACCCGATCGGCACGCTCACCCTTCTTCCCGCCGATCAAGAATAAGGACGGCCCGATGACCCGGATCACCCTGGACGACGTCCGCGTGGCAGCCGCCAGCCTGGCCGGAGAGATACCGCCGACGCCCACCGTCTCCGCCCCTCTTCTCTCCGCCGAGTTGGGCTGCCGGCTTCATCTGAAGCTGGAGAACCAGCAGCATACCGGGTCGTTCAAGGATCGCGGGGCGCTGAACAAGCTGAAGCAGCTTGACCCCGACGAGCGGCGGCGCGGCGTCATCGCCATGTCCGCCGGCAACCATGCCCAGGGGGTGGCCTACCATGCGACGCGGCTGGGCATCCCGGCGACCATCGTCATGCCTAGCATCACGCCCTTCACCAAGGTCGCCCGGACGGAAGGGTACGGCGCGACGGTGGTGCTGGAGGGGGAGAGCCTGAGCGAGGCGCAGGCCCATGCCGAGGCACTGGCGGCGGAGAAGGACCTGACGCTGATCCATCCCTATGATGATCCCGCGATCATCGCCGGCCAGGGCACGATCGCGCTGGAGATGCTGGCGGCGGTGGCGGATCTTGACGATCTGGTGGTGCCGATCGGCGGCGGCGGGCTGATCGCCGGCATCGCCGTGGCGGCCAGGGCCTTGAAGCCGGGCATCCGCATCACCGGCGTGGAGGCGGCGGCCTATCCTTCGATGAACGACGTGCTGGCCGGGCGGGCGGGCAGCTATGGCGGCTCGACGCTGGCCGAAGGCATTGCGGTGAAGAAGCCGGGGCTGATCACGCGGGAGATCGTCCGCGACCTGGTCGACGACATCCTGCTGGTCGACGAAACGGCGCTGGAGCGCGCGGTCCACATGCTGATCACGATCCAGAAGGTCGTGGCGGAAGGGGCCGGGGCGGCCGGAATCGCGGCCGTGCTGAGCGCGCCCGAACGCTTCGCCGGCCGCAATGTGGGCGTGGTGATCTGCGGCGGCAACATCGACCCCCGCATGATCGCCTCCATCCTGATGCGCGGGCTGGTGCGCGACAGCCAGCTTGTCCGGCTGCGCATCCGCATCGACGACCGGCCCGGCGCGCTGGGCCGGCTGGCGGCGATCATCGGCCGCAAGGGCGGCAATATCGTGGAGGTCTACCACCAGCGGCTGATGTTCGAGGTGCCGGTCAAGAGCATCGACGTGGACGTGATGGTGGAGACGAAGGACCGCCCGCATGTCGAGAAGATCATCGCCGCGCTGGAGGAGGACGGCTTCCCCACCGAGACGGCGAGCGCGATCGGCTGAGAACCAACCACCCCTCACCCAACCCTCTCCCCAAAGGGGCGAGGGCTACCAACTCACCCTCGCCCCTTTGGGGAGAGGGAGGGACCCGCGAAGCGGGAGGGTGAGGGGCTGGCCGCAGCCTCAGAACAGCGGCGCGTCGACGCGAGCGCAACTCGCCGCGAAGATCGCGTGACAGCGCAATCGATACAGGATATTATTCCTGTATGGGAGTCTCGCTCCTTAAATGATGACGCTGGGAAAGCGAACCCCACCCCAATTGGTCATTCTGGCGAAGGCCAGAATCCATAGGCCGGAGACGCCGCGCCGGCGGCGAAGACCTGGATCCGACCCTGCCCGTCATCGACGTCCCATGGATGCCGGATCGGGGTCCGGCATGACGGTGGTGGGGAACGAAAAGCCGACAAAAGCCCACAAAAGCCGACATCAGGAAAAAAGCCCTCTCCCCTCATGGGAGAGGGAGGGACCCGCGAAGCGGGAGGGTGAGGGGGAGTTGGTTTCCGCCTCAGAACAGCGGGGCGTCCACTCGGGCGTAGCGGCCGCGGTGGTAGACCAGGGGCTCGCGGTCCGGGGCGGCGTCGATGCGGTGGACGCGGCCGACCAGGATCAGGTGGTCGCCGCCGTCGAAGGTGGTTTCCAGGGTGCAATCGCAGGCCGCCACCACGCCGTCCAGCACCGGCGCGCCGGTCATCCAGCGTGAATGGGCCACGCCCTTCCAGTCCGCCGCGTCCCGCGCGAAACGCACCGACAGCGAGCGCTGGTCGGCGGCCAGCAGGTTGACCGCGAAACAGCCGGCGTCGAGGAAGGCGGGAAGGCTCCGCGCCCGCCGCTCCAGGCAGAACAGCACCAGCGGCGGGTCGAGCGAGACCGATGTGAAGGAGTTGATGGTGACGCCCAGCGGCACGCCGTCCGCGCCGATCGTGGTCGCCACCGCGACGCCGGTGACGAACCGGCCCATCGCGTCACGGAACGCCCGCTGGTCAAGGGGATCGGAAGAGCTTGGGGCGTGGGGATGGGACATGCGACAGGGGCGACCGGCTGCGGTTGAGGCGCGACCGCCAACACATGCGGGCTGGAGCCGTTTCTGGCAAGCCCCGATGCCCCTGGAGGCCGCCTCCTTAAACCTGTTCTTAACGAAAATCGTCGATTCTCCCATCGACTGACAACGCCCCCCGTGAACGCCACCGCAGGTAGCAACCGTCCATGCTGTTCATCGCCGGCTCCATAACCGTGGTCCTCTGCACCTTCGGCGGCTACGCCGCGATGGGCGGCCACCTTTCCGTGCTATGGCAGCCTTTCGAGGTGGTCATCATCTGCGGCGCGGCGCTGGGCGGCTATATCCTGGCCAATCCCGCGCCGGTGCTGAAGAAGACCGGTGCGGCCCTGGGCCAGGCGTTCACGGGCAAGCGCTACAAGAAGCAGGATTACCTGGAGCTTCTCAGCCTGCTCTACATGATCTTCAAGCTGGCGAAGACGAAGGGCATGCTGGCGCTGGAGCAGCATATCGAGCGGCCGGAGGAAAGCAGCCTCTTCCAGCAGTTCCCCAACGTCTACAAGAACCATCACGCGATGACGTTCCTGCGCGACTATCTGCGACTGATGTCGCTGGGGACCGAGGACCCGCACACGCTGGAAGCGCTGATGGACGAGGAGATCGAAACCCATCACGCCGAGAGCTACCAGGTCGCCAACGCCTTCCAGACGGTGGCCGACACGCTGCCGGCGCTGGGGATCGTCGCGGCCGTGCTGGGCGTCATCAAGACGATGGGCTCGATCACGGAGCCGCCGGAAGTGCTGGGCAGGCTGATCGGCGGCGCGCTGGTCGGCACGTTTCTTGGCGTCTGGCTGGCCTACGGCTTCGTCGGCCCGATCGCCAACAACCTCAAGGCGATGTACGATTCGGAGAACAAGTACTTCCAGTGCATGAAGGCCGGCCTGCTGGCCCATCTGCACGGCTACGCGCCCGCCGTGTCGGTGGAGTTCGCGCGGAAGATGCTGTTCTCCGACGAGCGTCCGGATTTCTACGAGGTCGAAGAGACGACGGGCGCGCTGCCCGCCGCCCAATAGCCGCCCAACAGCCGATAGCCGTCGGACAGGAGTTCCAGAGCCGTGGCCGTTACGAACGACCAGCCGATCATCATCATCAAGAAGAAGAGGAAGGCCGCCCACGGCCATCATCATGGCGGCGCGTGGAAGGTCGCCTATGCCGATTTCGTGACGGCGATGATGGCGTTCTTCCTTCTGCTGTGGCTGCTGAACGTCACGACGGACGAGCAGAAGGACGGTATCGCGGACTATTTCGACCCGGCCAACATCGCGCAGACGACCAGCGGCGCGGGCGGCGTGCTGGGCGGCACCACGGTCGCCAGCCCCGGCGCCCTCACCTCCCCCTCCTCCCGCTTCAGCCTCGACCAGAGCCTGCCGGGCCGGCCCGAGCCGGTGGCGGACAGCCGCACCATCGACGAGGGCGCGTCCTACGAGTTCACCGACGCCGCCGCCAGCGGCGAACGGCGGGAGAATGAGGGCGGCATGGATGCCGACGGCGAGCCGCTGAATTCCGCCCAGTTCACCGAGACGGAGCTTGAGCAGGCTCAACAGGCGCTCGCCGCCCACGAGCAGGCGCAGTTCGAAGCGGTGGCGGAGGAGTTGCAGCAGGCGATCCAGTCGATCCCCGAACTGGCCCCGCTGGCCCAGAACCTGATCATCGACCAGACGCCCGAGGGCCTGCGTATCCAGATCGTGGACCAGGAGCGCTACTCCATGTTCCCGATCGGCAGCGCCCAGATGTTCGACCGCACGCGGCAACTCATCGGGCTGGTCGCCCAGGCGATCGATCAGCTGCCCCAGAAGCTGTCGATCGCCGGCCATACCGACAGCACCCCCTACAGCGACGGCGCGGCCTACGACAATTGGGAGCTGTCCACCGACCGGGCGAATTCCAGCCGCCGCGCGCTGATCGACGCCGGCGTGGGGGAGGACAGGATCTCGACCGTCGTCGGCAAGGCGGACACCGACCATCTGTTCCCCGACGCCCCGGAAAGCCCGCAGAACCGGCGCATCTCCATCGTCCTGCTGCGCGAAGCGCCGCTGCCGGCGGGCGCGGCGGGAATCATCGAACCGCTCCAGAAGCGCGCTTCGGCGGTCGACTGACGAGCCCCTGAAATCCCCAGATCGGTGTCGGTCGGCATCCGGCGCTGACAGCGGACTGCTGACAAGGCGGGAAAGCCGTTACATGATGCGGGCGTCATGTCCGTCATCAAATCCACCGCCGCCGGCCTTCACCAGTTTCACCGGTCGGCCCCCATGCCCTGCCCCTACCTGTCGGACCGGGTGGAGCGGAAGCTGTTCACGCGGCTGGCGGGGGACGATGCGGCGGCGCTCAACTCCCTGCTGACGCGGGCCGGGTTCCGGCGCAGCCACGACGTGCTGTACCGGCCCGTCTGCTCCGGCTGCGACGCCTGCGTTCCGGTGCGGATCCCCGTCGAACGGTTCTCCCCTTCCCGCTCCATGCGGCGCTGCATCGCCGCCAATGGCGACCTTGCCGTGATCGAGCGCCCGGCGCGGGCGACGGAGGAGCTCTACCGGCTGTTCCTGGCCTATGAGCAATCGCGCCACGCCGACAGCGACATGGCCCGGATGACCGCCGCGGATTTCGCCACCATGATCGAGGAAGGCGCGGCCGCCGCCATCCTGCTGGAATTCCGGCGGGACGACGGCGGGCTGGAAGGGGCTATCCTGGTCGACCGGCTGGATGACGGCTATTCCGCGATCTACAGCTTCTTCGACCCGGCCTCCCCCGAACGCGGGACCGGCACCTTCATGATCCTGGCGCTGGCGGAGCGGGCGCGGGAGAAGGGGCTGGCCCATGTCTATCTGGGCTACTGGATCGGGGAGAGCCGCAAGATGGCCTACAAGGCGCGGTTCCGGCCCCTGGAGGCGCTGACGGCCAAAGGCTGGCGGACACTTTCGCCCAGCGAGGATGCCGGTTAGCGCAATTTCCGCCGCACGATCAGTCCCTTGTCGTTGCTTTCCCTTCCTCCGTCTGTATAAGAAATCCCGAAGTCTGCCGGACCCCGACGAGACGGGACAGGCGGAGCTTTCAATCCAATCAGGCGAAGCGGGACATCAGAGGGCCGCCCGCCTTATATACCCGCAGGGAGGATCGTTAATTGGCCGTTGAACGTCGCAAGTTTCTGAAGGGCGCCGCGCTGGGCGGCATCGCCGCCACCGCCGCCGGCGCATCCAGCTTCCCCAAGCCGGCCATAGCCCAGGGCAATATCGAGTGGCGGATGGTCACGACCTGGCCGAAGAACTTCCCCGGCCTGGGCGTCAGCGCGGAGCGCATCGCCACCAAGATCACCGAGATGTCCGGCGGCCGGCTGACCATCCGCGTCTATGCGGCGGGCGAGATGGTCCCGGCGTTCGAATCGATCGACGCGGTCATCAGCGGCACCGCCGACATGCTGCACGGCGCGGCCTATTACTGGCAGAACAAGTCCCGCGCACTGAACTTCTTCACCGGCGTGCCCTTCGGCATGACCGCCACGGAGATCAGCGCCTGGATGCGCTATCTGGGTGGCCAGGAAGTCTGGGACGAGGTCTATGGCCAGTTCGGCGTCAAGGGCTTCCTGTCCGGCCAGACCGGCGTGCAGGCCGGCGGCTGGTTCCGGAACGAGGTCAACACGGTCGCCGACCTGAACGGCCTGAAGTTCCGCACCCCGGGCCTTGGCGGCGACGTGTGGAAGGCGCTGGGCATCACCGTGGTCAACCTGCCGGGCGGCGAGATCTTCCCCGCGCTGCAGTCCGGCGCGCTGGACGCCGCGGAGTTCGTCGGCCCCTATAACGACCTGGCGCTGGGCTTCTTCCAGGTCGCCAAGAACTACTACTGGCCCAGCTTCAACGAGCCGGGCCTGGCCACCGAATGCGTGGTCAACAAGGCGATATACGAGGAACTGCCGACCGACCTCCAGAAGATCGTGGAGTACGCCTGCCAGGCCGACTACGAGCAGACGATGGCGGAGTTCAACGCCCGGAACCCGGCCGCGCTGAAGACCCTGGTCGAGGAGCACGGCGTCACCGTCCGCCGTTTCTCCGACGAGATCATCATCGCCGCGGGCAACGCCGCCGGCCAGGTGCTGGCGGAGGTCCGCGATTCCGGAGACGAACTGACCAAGAAGGTCGTGGACAGCTTCATCACCGCGCGCAACACGCTGATGGAGTACAACAAGCTTTCCGAGCAGGGCTACATGCAGGCCCGCGAACTGGACTACGACTACCTCTGATAGGGTAATCGGAAGCGGCCCCTTCGTCCTCCGCTCTAGCGGCCGGGCGGAGGGGCTTTTTCATTCGCGGTCTCGCCCAGCGTATCGGCCATCACGGCACCACGCTCGCCCATCGGCCGTTCCGGCCCGGTCGTCGAATCCCGCCGTGTCTGATGCTCGCTCTCGGCATTGAGCTCCGCGCCGATGAGGATGATCGCGACGGAGATCCACATCCAAATCATGAACCCGACCACGGCTCCCAGCGAGCCGTAGGTTTCGTTGTATGAGCCGAAATTGGCGACGTACCAGGAGAAGCCGATCGAGGCGACAAGCCAGACCAGGACGGCGACAATGCTGCCCGGCGTGATCCATTGCCACCGAGCCCTTTGGCGCGATGGGCCGTAGCGATAGAGGATTCCAAGGCAGAAGCTCATACCGAGAAGCAGGACGGGCCAGCGAGCGAGCCTGATGGCCATGTCGACGGCCCTGTCGAAGGGCAGGAAGGCCAGGACGACCGGCAGCACCACGACCGCGCCGATCAGCACGATCAGAAGCAGGATCGCCGACAGGGTAAACCCCAGCGTGATGAGGTTGAGCCGGATGAAGGACCGCTTCTCCTTCTCCCGATAGGCAACGTTCAGCGCGTCGAAGAGCGCCTTCATCCCGCCATTGGCGCTCCAGAGCGCCAGCGCCAGCCCGACCACGAATCCGACGCCCAGCGACGACCGGGGCTGGCTGGCGATCCGCCGCATCTGCTCCCCCATCAGATTGACGGCGTCGGCCGGCAGCACGCCGGCGAGAGCGTTGAGATGATCCGCCACCGCCGCGCCGTTGGCGAACAGGCCGTAGATCGACACCAGCACCGTCACCGCAGGGAAGATGGCGAGCAACCCGAAGAAGGTCACGCCCGCCGCCACGGCCAGAACCCGATCGGAGAGGATCTGGCCGAAAGTCCGCTTGAGGATATCCTTCCATCCCCGCAGCCGAATCTGGCCCGGCCCCGTCGCCTGCCGCCCTCGCCGATCGGCGTCGCGATCGTCGTCAGGCACCGGTTGTCGGGCGGGGGGTCGTCTTGTCGGGTGCGGCAGTCGATGGCGGAGAGGAAGGAGGGAGATCCTGGTCACGGTCCTCACGGTCCTTCTTGCCCGTGACGTTCGTCTTGACCGTCCTGGCGGCCTCTCCCAGCGCCTCGCCGGCGGATTCCTTCGAATAACCGCGCTTCTTCATGTCGTCGGTCACCTGGTGATAGGTATCCTCCGCCGTCTCCGCTGCTTCGCCCAGCTTCTCCCCCGCCTTGTCCATCGCGCGGTCCTTCACAGCGTCGCTGCCGCGGCCCATGAAACGGTCCTCCGTCCGCGTCGAGGGCAGCGCCGCGCCAATGGCGGCCCCTACGGCGAGCCCGATGGCGCCGAGCATCAGGGGTTGCTCCTCCGCCATATGGTTCAGGCCGCTCCAGGCCTGGGAGCCGGCGCGGGTCACGCCGTCGCGCGCGTCGTGGGAAAGTTCCCGCGCCCGCCTTCCGGCCGACGCCGATGCATGACCGACGCCATGCAACGCGCTTCCCGCCTTGTGGGAAGCTCCGGCGGCGGCCGAACCCGCCTTACCCGCCATGGAGGCGACGCGGGAATCGCGTCCAGCGCCAGCCTCGCTTTCATAGGCCGTCCGGTCATAGTCGCTTGCGGCGTAATGCTCCGGCCGCCGGCCGGATGCCATCAGCCAGCCGACGCCGGCGCCGATGAGCAGAATGGGCAGCGGATTGTCCCGGACCGACCGGCCCAGATTCCGCCCGAACTCCGCACCGCCGGAATCCTTGGCATAGTCCAGCGCCTGGTCGATCAGCTGCCCCGGCGACATGCGGAGGCGCAACTCGTCGAGCGTGTGGCTGACCTGCTCACGGGTCCGCTCGACCTCGCGCTCGATCTCCGCGCTCGATCTGGTGTGGTCGTGTGTCATCGTACCTGTTCCTTCGCTACGGACGTGTCGCGGTGCAGCTGGTCGATCGTCTTCCGGGGAGTCAGCCTCGTGGCGCTGATGTCGCTCATGCCCTTGCGCATCAGGAAGAACCCGATGATCGCCACCACGATGCCCACGGCCAGAGAAGCCCATCCGACGGGGATTCCGGCCTCGACCAGCCCCGCCACCAGCGCCTGAAGGAGGACCAGCAGCGCCGCGAGCAACAGGATCGCCCCGGCAAGCATACCGACTATGGCGTGGGTCGCCTGGTCGATCTTCTCCGACACCTCCGTCCGGGCCAGGGTGATCTCCTGGCGGAAGAGGCGCGTCAGATCCTCGACAAGGCCGCCCAGCAATTCAGGAAAGGACCGTTCGCTCATATCCCGGCTCCTTGCGATTGGATGTCGTCAGATTTCCCGGCGGTCTTCCCGGCGTCCGAACTCGTGGTTTCGGGGTCTTCCGGCCATCTCTCGCGGGACGCGGAGCGGTGGTAGCCCTCCTCTCCCTCATAGAGATCGTCGTCCGGGAGAGGCCGCGTGCTTTTCAGGAAGCGCGACAGGCCAATTCCGACGGCCACCGCCGCGCCGAAGAAGGCCAGTGGCTGACGCCGGGCGAAATTGTCGACGCCGCCGATCAGGTCGCCGATCCCCCTGTCCCGAAGAGTCCTGGACATGCCATCGACCGAATGCGCCGCCTCCCGCGCATATTTCGCGGCGTAGGGGGAGGAATGCTCCAACTCGTCGGCGGCCCTGTCGATGGCTTTCGCGAAATTGTCGATCTGCCGGGCTCCCCTCTCCTTCTGTTCGTCCGCGAAATCGCCGGCCTGATGCTTCATGTCCTGGGCGAACTCGCCGCCCTGGGCCTTCGCTTCGGCCTTGATCTTCGATGTGGTGGATTTTCGCCCGGTAGATGTCGAGCCGCCTGTCGTTCCGGGATCCGGTTCCCGCGATATGTCGCTCATCCTCGAAGCCCTCCGTTCACGCTGTCGCGGTCGACCTTCATCGACCCTCGTGGAACCGGAGAATAGCTTTGCCGATCAATAGTTCCCGGCACGCCGCGGGAACCCCTTCGCGGGCAGGATCATTCTGGAAAGGGAAAGAAAAAGGAGCCGCCGATGGCGCCGCGGGCCTTCTGGAAGGGATATCTGAAGCTGTCGCTGGTGACCTGCCCCGTCGCCATGATGCCGGCGACCGGAGAATCGGAGAAGGTCAGGTTCCATACGCTGAACCGGGCCACCGGCAACCGGATCCGAAGCCGCTATGTCGACAGCGTGACCGGCAAGCCGGTCGACGAGGATGACGAGGTCAAGGGCTATGAGACCGGCGAGGACGAATACGTCATCCTGACCGATGACGAGTTGGAGGACGTGGCGCTGGAGAGCGTACGGACGATCGATATCGAGATGTTCGTGCCTGAGGATTCGATCGAATGGCTCTGGTACGACAAGCCCCACTACCTGATGCCGGACGACACGGTGGGAGAAGAGGCCTTCTCCGTCATCCGGGACGCCATGAGAGCGACGAAGACGGTCGGGATATCCCGGATCGTCCTCTATCGGCGGGAGCGCGCGGTGATGCTGGCCCCGAGGGACAATGGCATCGTCCTGTGGACGCTTCGCTATGGCGACGAGGTGCGGGAGCCGAAGAATTATTTCGGCGAGATCGAACCCAAGAAGGTGGAATCCAAACTGCTCTCCCTCGCCGTCTCCCTGATCGAGGATAGGTCCAAACCATGGGACCCCGCCATGGTGAGCGACCCGGTCCAGGACCGCCTGCTGGAGATCATCGATTCCAAGCGCAAGGGCAAGAAACGGCGGAAGAAGAAGGAAGAGGAACCCGCCGAGGAGCGGCCGAGCAACGTCATCAACATCATGGATGCGCTCAAGAAGAGCCTTGCGGCGGAGGGGTCGAAGACCAGAAAGAAGCGCTGAGGCGTCAGCGTTTCTTCTGGCGCTTCTTTTTGGGCAGAGGAGCGGCGGCCTTCTGGAAATCCTCCCAGGGCGGCCGGCCCAGATTGGCCTGGCGCGTCACCGCGTTGGCGACGGTGAAATAGGAAGGCCCGATATTCTCATCCAGCTCATCCCATTCCAGCGGCATCGAGACGGGCGCGCCGGGGCGGGATCGGGTGGAGTAAGGCGCGACCGCCGTCTGGCCGCGCGAATTCCTGAGATAGTCGATGAAGATTTTCCCGCGCCGCTTCGACTTGGTGACGGTGGAGACGTAGCGGCCGGGATCGTCGGCGGCCATGGCGTCGGCCACGCCCTTCGCGAACGCCTTGACTTCCGTCCAGTCGGCCTTCGGCTCCAGCGGGACGGAGACGTGCAAGCCTTTGCCGCCGGAGGTCTTGACGAAGCTCTTCATCCCGAGATCGCTGAGATGATCCCGCACGGCGAAGGAAGCGGAGATCAGGTCGAGCCATTCGATGCCCGGCCCCGGATCAAGATCGAAGATCACCATGTCCGGCTTCTCAAGCGCGGCGAGCGACGATCCCCAGGGATGGATTTCCAGCACGCCGGCCTGGACGAGGCCGATCAGCCCGGCCAGATCGTCGATGACCAGCATCTGCTCGCCATCCTTGTCCGCCGGGTCCGGCACGGTTCGGATCGCCTTGTTCAGCCCCTTCCAGGCGTGCTTCTGGAAGAAGCACTGGCCGGTGACGCCGCCGGGGCAACGGACGAGCGACAACGGCCGCCCGACGACGAACGGGGCGATCCAGGGCCACATCTCCACATAATAGTCGGCGAGCCCTTCCTTGGTGACGCCGGCATCGGGCCAGTAGATTCGATCGGGATGGGTGAGTTTCACCGCCGGCCGCTTTGCCGCCTTCGTCTCCGTCGCCATATCCTCCCGCACGATCTCCGTCGCCGGCTTGTCGTCCCGCAATCCCCGGAAGGACGCCTGTCGCAGATTGCCGTCGGCCGTCCAGCCCCGGAACTCCACCTCCGCGACCTGGGTCGGCTCAACGAACCGGAGGTTCCGGGCCGCCTCCGCGCTCAGCTTGACGTCGAAGGGGCTGGTCTTGACCTTGAGGGCGGACAGCCTCTTGAAGAGATCCCGCGCCAGGGCGGCGCTGAAGCCCGTGCCGACGCGGCCGACATGCTGCAACTCGCCATCCTTGTAATAACCCAGCGCCAGAGAGCCGATCGCCTTGTCGGAGACGGTGGACGGAACATAGCCGCCGATGACGAATTCCTGCCGCTCCATGCATTTGGACTTCACCCAATCCTTGCCGCGGCCGGAGCGGTAGGGGGCGTCGCGCTTCTTCGACACCATTCCTTCGAGGCTGAGCCGGCAGGCATGGCGCAGGATGGTTTCGCCATCCTGATCGAAATGCTCGCTGTAGCGGATGATCCCCGGAATCTCCGGCAGCAGGCCCTCCAACGCCCGCTTGCGGTCCAGCAGGCCCGCCCGCCGCAGATCCCGGCCGTCGAGATAGAGCAGGTCGAAGGCGTAGAAGACGAAACGGTCGGTCCGTCCCTCGCTGAGGGCGGCCTGCAAGGCGGAGAAGTCGGACGCGCCGTTCTCCCGCTCGACCACCACCTCGCCATCCACGAGCGCGCTGTCGACCGGAAGCTTCCGGAAGGCGGCCGGCAGTTCCTTGCCGAACTTCGTCGTCCAGTCGAGCCCGCTGCGGGTCAGCAGCTTCACCTTGCCGTTCTCGACTCGGGCCTGGATGCGGTAGCCGTCGAACTTGATCTCATGGATCCATTGGCCGCCGGAGGGCGACTTGCGGACCAGGGTCGCCATCTCCGGCTCCACGAATTCCGGCAGCGCCGCCTTCTTCGCCCGTGCGAGCTTCGGCTTTTCGCGGGCGGGGCTGGAGGTTTTGCGCTTCTTCTTCGGGGGCCGGTCCTCCCCGACCTCCTCCACCTTCCGGCCGGTCTTCACCGATTCCGGCCGTTCCTCAAGGATGTCAGGGTCGTCGGCGTCCCGGCTTTCGTCATCGTCGCCCTTGATGAGCAGCCAGTTCTCCTTCTTCTCGCGCGGCTTTCCGCGCATCCGCACCAGATGCCAGCGTCCAGCCAGCTTCTCCCCATGGAGTTCGAAATCCAGCTTGCCCTTGGCGTAGGATTTGTGCGGGTCGCCGATGGGATTCCACCGGCCCTTGTCCCAGACGATGACCGACCCCGCGCCGTAATTTCCTTCGGGGATGGTTCCCTCGAAACCGCCATAGTCCAGCGGATGATCCTCCACATGGACGGCCAGGCGCTTCTCTCCGGGCACCAGGCTGGGGCCCCTGGTCACGGCCCAGCTTTTCAGCACGCCGTCCATCTCCAGCCGCAGATCGTAGTGCAGCCGCCGCGCGTCATGCTTCTGGACGACGAAGCTGTCGCCGATCTTCCGCGCACGGGAGCCCTTCGGTTCCTTCGTCTCGCCGAACCGGCGTTTCTTGCGGTAGGTCTCAAGCGCCATGGGCGATCATCCGGCCTTGCGGCGGGAGGGCGCGGAGGCCGCTTTCTTTCGGCTCCGTCCCTTTTTTGCAGATTTCGCGTCCTTGCCCGCGCTTTTCCTGAGGGCTTCCATGAGGTCGACCACCTTCTCCGAAGGCTGGGCCTTCCTCGCCTTCGGCTTGCGACCCTCGGCTTTCGCCTTCACCAGCTCGACCAACGCCGCTTCGTAGCGATCGTCGAAGGCGGTGGGGTCGAAGGTTCCGCTCTTGGTGTCGATGATGTGCTCGGCAAGCTCCAGCATCTCGCCCTTTATCTTCATGTCGGGGATGTCGGAGAACGCCTCCTTCGCCGACCGGACCTCGTAATCGAAATTGAGGGTGGTCGCGACCAGGCCGCAATCATGCGCCCGGATCAGGACCGTGCGGACGCGCCTGAACAGGACGGTCCGCGCCAGCGCCGCCACCTGCTTCTTCCGCATCGCCTCACGGATGACGCCATAGGCCTGCTCCGCCGCCTTGTTGGTGGGCGCCAGATAATAAGGGCGGTCAAAATAGACGTCATCGACATCCGGGCAGGCGATGAAGGCCTCGATCTCCAGCGTCTTGTCGCTTTCGGGGACGGCCTCGGCGATTTCCTCCGGCTCAAGAACGACATAGTCGTCGTCGCCGACCTCAAAGCCCTTCACCTGATCGTCCTTCTCGACCGGCTTGCCCGTCTCCTCATCGATGAATTCCCGCCGGACCCGGTGTCCCGTGGCGGCGTTGATGGTGTGGAAGGAGACGCGTTCGGAGGTCGAAGCGGCCGTGAACAGCCCGATCGGGCAGGTCAGTTCGGCGACCTTCAGGAATCCCTTCCATTGCGAGCGCGGTGCCAAGGGAATGCTCCGTTTCCGTTCACAGGAGCAACACGCGCACGAGCGGGGTCGTTCCCCTGAGACGGACAACGGAGATCATTCAGGCGGAGGTCCGCCGATCGTCGTCATCAGGAAGATCACCACCAGCACCGCCACCAGGACAAGCGCCAGGATGAGACCCTTGCTGCGGCGCCAGAGGTCCGTGTAGGAGGCGGGCGTGGAGGCGTCGGCGACCTCCCGCCGCTGCCGCCGGAGCTCGTCCTCCGTCTGGAAGGGGGCGGCGCCGGCCGCCTCGTCGTCCGCTCCGAGGGGTGCCGGCCCACCGCCGCGCGCCTTGCGTTCGTCATTCATCGTCATGATCCACCGCCATTTCCAGAAGCGGTTTTTGAATAGATCTCGCTGCGTAATGGTTCCCCGCAGGCGGGAACTCCGGCCGGGCGTGTCCTGTTAGGGCGTTCCGGAAGGCGAAAGCGTCGACCGCCGATGAGCTTTCGTCATCGATGGAACTGGAAAGGAATGCTCCGATGACCCGTAACCTGCACAAGATGATGCTGGACGAATTGCGCGACATCTACAGCGCTGAAACCCAGATCACGAAGGCGCTGCCGAAGATGGCGCGCAAGGCGTCCAGCCAGGAACTGAAATCGGCCTTCGAGCACCATCTGGAAGAGACGCGCGGCCATATCGAGCGGCTGGATAAGGTGTTCGAGATGCTGGACACCAACGCCCGCGCGCGCGGCAAGAAATGCGAGGCGATGGAGGGGCTGGTTTCCGAGGCTAAGGAGATCATGGAAGAGGATCTCGACGCCGACGCCATGGACGCGGCGCTGGTCGGCGCCGCCCAGAAGGTCGAGCATTACGAGATCGCCGGATACGGCACGCTCTGCGCCTGGGCCAAGGCGATGGGCCATGAGGATGTCGCCAAGACGCTGGCGGAGACGCTGGAGGAGGAACGCGCCGCGGACGAGAAGCTGAACAAGCTGAGCGCCAAGATCAACCAGGCGGCCGCGCGGAAGGCGCATGGCGAGGCCCGCGCCGCATAGGCCGGGGTCCCGCCTTTCCGATCCAGGATCAGGAGGAACGAGAGAATGTCAGGGCAGCTTCAGCCTGAACAGCGGCAGGAGAGACAGCCGGGCCGGCAGTATCAAATGCACCCCGAGCCCGACTGCCTTCCCCGATATCCCGGATCGGGAAAATTGAAGGACCGGGTGGCCATCGTCTCCGGCGGCGACAGCGGCATCGGCCGCGCCACCGCCCTGGCGATGGCCCGCGAGGGCGCCAAAATCGCGATCATCTATCTGGAGGAGGACAAGGACGCGGAACGGTCCCGCCAGATGGTCGAGGAGGAAGGCAGCGAAGCCCTGCTGCTGCGCGGCGACGTCGGGTACGAAGCGTTCTGCCGGGAGGCCGTCGGGAAGACCGTCGACCGGTTCGGACGGATCGACATCCTGGTCAACAACGCCGCCGAGCAGCATACGGAGAAGCGGCTTGAGGAGCTGGAGGCCGAGCAGTTGGAGCGGACCTTCCGCACCAACGTCTTCGGCTATTTCTATTTGGCCAAGGCGGTGCTTCCGCACCTGAAGGAAGGATCGTCGATCATCAACACGACTTCCATCACCGCCTATAAGGGCAGCCCAGCCCTTCTGGACTACAGCGCCACGCGGGGGGCGATCGTCGCCTTCACCCGCTCCCTGTCCCAAAATCTGATCGAAAGGGGCATACGGGTGAACGGCGTCGCGCCGGGCCCGATCTGGACCCCGCTGATACCGGCTTCGTTCGACGAGGAACGGGTGGCGGCGCACGGCTCCAGCGCGCCCATGAAGCGGGCGGGCCAGCCGAACGAGGTGGCGCCCTGCTACGTCTTCCTGGCGAGCGAGGACGCCTCCTACATGAGCGGCCAGGTGCTTCACCCCAATGGCGGGACCATCGTCAGTTCCTGATCGGAAAGCCCTCCACCCGACTGTTCAGCGGCGGCGCCCGAGGCGTCGCCGCTCTTATGTGGGCGCAGAGACTTCCACAACTATCCGGAAGATAAAATTCCGGCTCCGTAACTGAAATTCGCTCGGAACACCGTTTTTGGCGGCTTGTTTTGTGATCATGGGACAGTAAAGGCGCTCAATAGAGGCCTTCGTACACAGTCCGAAAATTTCCGAGATAACGCTTCCTGCCCGATTCAAGTGCGGAAGCGAACCCTATCCTTCGGCCTAGATTCGAGGAGTGCTCCTATGAATCACAACATCGACCAGCGGCCTTCCCCTTCGCCCGCTCAATTGGAGAGGACGCAGCGGCAGCTTTGCCTGGAGATGCCGCGCTTGCGCCGTTATGCCCGTTACCTGACGCGATCGGCCGAATCGGAAGACCTGGTCCAGGATACGTTGCTGAGGGCGATGCAGAAACTTCACCTTTGGCAGCCCGGGACCAATCTGGGCGCATGGCTGCGCAAGGTGATGCTGAACATCTATCTGGGACAGCGCACCCGCGCCCATAGCCGCCCGCTGATAGACGACCGCCCGATCGAGGACCATCCGGTGCAGATGAACGGCAACCAGGAGAGCCATCTGGCCCTGCTGCTGCTGAAGCAGGAGGTTTCCAACCTGCCGGACGATCAGAGGCAGATCATCAGCATGGTCGCGGTCGACGGCGTCTCCTATGTCGACGCCGCGGAACGGCTGGACCTGCCGATCGGCACCGTGCGCTCCCGCCTCTCCCGGGCCCGGCATTCGCTGCGGGAGCGTTTCGCGGTGAACTGACATCACAGGAAAACGGCCCGGCATCGGAATGCCGGGCCGTCATTTTTCCGAAAGGATGAAACCTATTCAGGCGTTTCCATCTCAGGAAGCTGCTCCAGTTCCTCCCGCGTCATCGATGTCATGAAGGTTCCTTCCTCAGTCGGGCCCTCAAGCTGGTCCATCGCGATGCCGACCGTCTTTTCGCCCATGCCGAGGAAGCCCCCGACATCGACGATCACCTCCTTCACATTCTCCGACCCTCGGCTGAGCAGCACGTCTGAAATCTCACCGATCTCCGTGCCGTCATCCTGGACGATCGAGGTGCCGATCAGATCGGAAGCGTAGAGGCTGTCGCCTGCCATCGCCTGGACGTCCGCCGCCGGTTCGTCATCAAGCGTGGGCGTCGAGGTCTGGGGGTCGGGCGCAGCCTCCATCTGGGGCGTCGTGTCCTCGTCCGCCTGGGTACCCTCCACCGAGGAACCGCCCGTGTCCTGCGCCCAGGCCGCAGTCGGGAACAGCATGCAGGCAGCGATGGCGAGCAGGGTCTTGCGATCCATGATCTCTCTCCCTTCTTATCCTTGTGAACCTGCTGGCGGGAACAGGCCGTGGAGGAATCGGTTCCCGCTACCGGTCCGAACGGAACCGAAGCAGGACGAAGGCATCCGTCTCCACCGCGCGCAGCCCTTTCGGGGCGTCCGTCGAGCGGCGGCGCACGGCCTCCAGATCGTCAAGGAGGGAGCCCGTCATGAAGCAATCGACGATGGTGGGATGGATGTAGCATTGCCGGCAGATCGTCGGCGTGTTGCGAAGCTGGGCCGCGATCTCCGTCACCGTCGCCCGCACGATGCGCTTGGCCTGCGCGGCGGTTGTCGCGATTTCGGCGCGCGACAGGGCGGCGAGCGCCGCGACGGTCCCGGCCCAGGTCCGGAAATCCTTGGCGGTGAAGGGGCCGCCGGAAATCTCCCTGAGATAATCGTTCACGTCCGTCGAGGTGACCTCCCGGTAGTCGCCGCTTTCGTCCCGGTACCGGAACAGGTGCTGCCCCGGCAGGTCCTGGCAGGTCCGGATCACCCTGGCGACCCGGCGGTCATCGACCTGGAGGTTCCATTCCTTGCCGGACTTGCCCTTGAACCGGAAGCGCAGATGGTCGGCCCGGGTCGAGACGTGGCGGCGTTTCAGCGTGGTGAGGCCGTGGCTCTTGTTCTCCTTCTCATAGTCCAGATTGCCGACCCTTATCAGCGTCGTCTCCAGAAGGCGGACGATGGCGGCGAGCACCCTTTCCCTCTGCAATCCCGGCCGGCGCAGATCTGCGGCCACGCGGCGGCGGATGCGCGGCAGGGTGCGCGCGAAGTCGAGCAGCCGATGGAACTTCGATTCATCCCGCACGACCCGCCAGCGAGGATGGTAGCGATACTGCTTCCGCCCCCTGTCGTCCCTGCCCGACGCCTGGAGATGGCCGGCCGGATCCACGCAGATCCACACCTCCCGCCAGGCGGGTGGGATGGCCAGCGTCTTGATGCGCTTCAGGACTTCCCTGTCCCCGATAAGGTTTCCGGAATCGTCGCGGTAGGAAAAGCCCTTGCCGGCGCGCCGGCGCCGGATCCCGGGCACTTCGTCGGTCACATGGACCAGCCCGGCCTGATCGATATCCCGCGCAAGGTCGGCCTCAGCCTCGTCGTTCAATTCGGTCTCTCCGCCGCATGGATTGCCAGCGCGATTAACACTTCTCCGGCCGCCCGGTTCCTGCCCGCCCTCCCGCCCCCCGGCGGCAGCATCAGGAACCCTTTTTGAAAACGCCTATTAGAGGCCGTCAGCACATCGCTACTGCCGCGGCGCGCAATTCGGCCATCGCCGTTCCACCCGCGCCTGGACACCGAAACTGACATGGAGACGCCACGCATGAAGGCACGTGTCTTGATTACGGGAGGCGCCGGTTTCATCGGCTGCCATGTGGCGCGGGCCCTTCTCCATCGGGGCTATGACATAAGGATCCTCGACAGCCTGATCGATCAGGTCCACGCGGGGCGTCCCGCCATCGATCCCGTGCTGCGGGAGGTCGAGGTGAAGGAAGGTGACGTTCGTGACGCCACGACCGTCGCCGTGGCCTTGCAGGATGTCGACCATGTCATCCATCTGGCGGCGGAAGTCGGCGTCGGCCAGAGCATGTACGCGATCGACCGCTATGTCTCCGTGAACGACCATGGTACCGCCGTCCTGCTTCAGGCCCTGACGCGGCGGCCGGTCCGGCGGCTGGTGGTGGCATCATCGATGAGCATATATGGCGAGGGCCTCTACCGCACCGAAGGCGGCGATACGGTCGCCGACGCGGAGCGGCCGGCGGGCGGTAAACGCTGGAACCCGGTCGACGCGCAAGGCCGCGAATTGACTCCCATGCCGACGCCGGAATGGAAGGCGCCGAAACTGGCTTCGGTCTACGCCCTGACCAAGTTCGTCCAGGAGCAGCTGACCATGACCGTCGGCCGGACCTACGGGATGGAAAGCGTGGCGCTGAGGCTGTTCAACGTGTTCGGCCCCGGCCAGGCCCTGTCCAACCCCTATACGGGCGTGCTGGCGATCTTCGCCTCCCGGCTGCTGAACGGGCAGAACCCGGCCATCTTCGAGGATGGGCGGCAAAGGCGCGACTTCGTCCATGTCGAGGATGTGGCGCAGGCCTTCGCGCTGGCACTGGAACATCCAGACGCGCCGGGAGAGACCTTCAACATCGGCAGCGGAATCGACGTGACGGTCGAGGAGGTGGCGACCAAGCTGGCGGCGGCCATGGGCCGGCCGGACCTGACGCCCGACATCCTTGGCAAGGCGCGCACCGGCGACATCCGCCACTGCTTCGCCGATATCGGCAAGGCCCGCGACCGGCTGGGCTTCGCACCCCGCCGCACGCTGGAGGACAGCCTTCCGGAGCTGGTGGGCTGGGTCGAGAAACAGCAGGCGGTGGACCGCGTCGCCGAAGCGCGGCAGGAGCTGGAAGCAAGGGGGCTGGTCGCATGAAGCCCCCTCTGCGAAAGCACCCCGATCTCGGCGTCGTGGAATGGTTCAGGCCGGGCGAGCATGACAGGGTCACGCGCTGCCTGGACCATCTCTCCGACCTCGGCGTCGGGCGATTGCGGACCCATGTCTCCTGGGCCGACTATCACACGCCCGAGGGGCGCGGCTGGTACGACTGGCTGCTGCCGAGGCTGGGCGAGGCGGTCGATCTGCTGCCCTGCCTTCACTACACGCCCCCTTCCCTATCGGAAACCGGGCGGTCGTCCGGACCGCCGCGGAATCTCCGCGATTTCGCGGATTTCCTGGACGAGGTGACCGACCGCTATGGGGAGCATTTCGATACGGTCGAGTTGTGGAACGAGCCGAACAACCTTCTGGACTGGGATTGGCGGGTCGACCCCGATTGGCTGAAATTCTGCGAGATGATCGGGGCCGCCGCCCATTGGGCGCAGGAGAAGGGCTTCGCCGTCGTCCTGGGTGGCCCCTGCCCCAACGACACCAACTGGCTGAACCTGATGGGCGAGCGCGGGGTGCTGGGCGTGGTGGACGTGCTGGGCGTCCACGGCTTTCCCGGAACCTGGGATTCGGAACACGCGACATGGCCCGGCTGGTCGCGGACGCTCCAGGAGCTGAAGCAGACCGCCCGCGCCCATAATCCCGGCCTTGATTTCTGGATCACCGAAAGCGGCTATTCCACCTGGCGGAACGACCCGTTCGAACAGGTCGGGAACTTCCTGGATTTGCTGCGAACGGAGGTCGGCCGGACCTATTGGTACGCGCTGGAGGATCTTCCCGCCGACATGGCGGTGCAGGAAGGCGTGCACTTCGATAAGCGCCATTATCATTTCGGTCTCTACACCGCGACAGGCCAGCCGAAGCTGCTGGCGCGCCTCTTGTCCGAAGGCGGTGTGGAGAATGTCGAGAAGGTGGCCCGCCACCCGGTCCCCAAGCCCGCGCTTGTCGGCCGGACGCCCGTCCTGGTCACGGGCGGGGCCGGCTTCATCGGCGCCAACCTGGCCGACCGGCTGGCGCGCGACGGGAAGGACGTGCTGGTCTACGACTCCCTCGCCCGGCCCGGCGTGGACGCCAATCTGGACTGGCTGAAGCAACGGCATCCGGCGAAGATCTCAGTCGCGATCGCCGACATCCGCGACGACGGCGCGCTGGCGGACGCAGCGGCCGACGCCGAAGCGGTCTTCCATTTCGCAGCCCAGGTCGCGGTGACATCGAGCCTCCTGGACCCTGTGGAGGATTTCGAGGTCAACCTCCAGGGCACGCTCCGCCTGCTGGAGACGCTGCGCCGACGTGGGACGCCTCCGCCGCTGGTCTTCGCCAGCACCAACAAGGTCTATGGCGACCTTGGAGACATCGTCCTGGAAGAGACCGGCGGTGCCTACCGCCCGGCGGACCCCGACCTTCGAGCCCACGGGATCGGCGAGAACTGGCCGCTGGACTTCCACACCCCTTACGGCTGCTCCAAGGGGGCGGCCGACCAGTATGTGCTGGACTATGTCCGCAGCTTCGGCATCCCGGCCGCCGTCCTGAGGATGAGCTGCATCTACGGCCCCCGGCAGCGCGGCACCGAGGATCAGGGGTGGGTTGCCCATTTCGCGCGCCAGGCGCTGACGCAATCCCCGATCTCCATCTTCGGGGACGGGCATCAGGTGCGCGACGTGCTGCATGTGGACGACGCCGTGGCGGCTTATCTGGCTGCCTGGCGCCGGATGTCCGCCATACGCGGCCGCGCCTTCAATCTGGGCGGCGGGCCGGACAACGCGGTCAGCCTCCTCCAGATCATCGGCGAGATCGAGCGGATCTGCGGCTACGACCTTGATCTGGAGTTCCTGCCCTGGCGGGCCGGGGACCAGCGCTATTTCGTCGCCGACATCAGGCGCGCCATGGGCTCCCTCGGCCTCGGCCGGCCGAAAGGCTGGCGCGAGGGTCTGCCCGACCTCATCCGGTGGATGAGCTGCGAGAGCGCGACGGTCCTGCCGTCGCCGCGGAACGCCGCCGATACCGACATGGAGATCGCACGATGAAAGTCGCCCTGGTCAATCCACCCTGGAGCTTCCCCAACAGCATCTATTTCGGCTGCCGCGATCCGCACCTCCCGCTGGAGCTGGGATACGCCAAAGCCCTCTTGGAGCAGAACGGCCACGAAGCCCTGCTGGTCGACGGCCATCTACAGAATATTCCGGCGACCGCGCTGGCCGACCGGGTGGCGGCATTCGCGCCGGACATGACGGTGATCGTCACGGCGCCCACCTACCTGTTCTGGCGGTGCGCGCAGCCGGAGCTTCGGGCTCCGAGGGAGATCGTGACGGCGCTATCCGGACGCGGCGGGTTCACCGTCGCCGTCGGCCCCCACGGTTCGGCGACCCCGGCGGCTACCCTGCGCAAGCTGGGGGTGGAGTTGGTGGTGCGCGGTGAGTGCGAGGAGGCGATCCTTGCGCTGGCGGAGACGGAGTCTTCCCATGACGTTCACGGCGTCGCCTGGCTGGAGGATGGGGAGCTTCGCCTCACCGGCGGGCTGAACGCCTGCGGCTTCGTCGACCTGCCGGCCCTGAGTTGGCCGGAATCCTGGATATCGCGGCACGCCCACCACCATCACCGGTTCGAGAGGAAGCCCGAAGGGCCGGGCGCGGAGGTGGAAGCCTCGCGCGGCTGTCCCTATTCCTGTTCCTTCTGCGCGAAGCTGGATTTCCGGGACAAGTACCGGCGGCGGAACCATGAGATCCTTCTGCGAGAGATAGACGGGCTTCTGGAGCAAGGCGTCCGCTACCTCTACTTCATCGACGAGATCTTCCTGCCCCAGAAACCCCTGCTGGAGGTGTTGCGGGACCGCGATGTCGCCTTCGGCGTGCAGACGCGGCTGGACCTCTGGAAGCCGGAGATGATCGACCTGCTGGGCGAGGCGGGCTGCGTGTCCGTCGAGGCCGGGGTGGAAAGCCTGACCGAGGAAGGACGGGCGCTTCTCCAGAAGAAGTGCCGGATGACGACCGAGGAGCTGACGGACCTCCTGATCCGCGCGCGGCGGAAGATCCCATTCGTCCAGGCCAACCTGATCGCCACGGACGCCGACGACCCGGCGATCGTCGCGGAATGGCGGAAGCGGCTGGAGGGACAGGGTGTCTGGGCGAACGATCCAGTGCCGCTCTACCCCTATCCCAGTTCCCCGGACTACAGGCGGCTGTGGGGCGAACCCGACGATTACGCCTGGGAGCGCGCGCACACCTACTATCTGGCGCAGTTCGACCGCTTCAGCGACGTACAGGACGCCCAGCCCCACCCGTTGCCCGAGCTGGAGGATGCATGCCTGCCGGCGCGATGACGGGGAGGCCCCGTCGCATTCTCCTGAGCGCCGACGCCGTCGGCGGAGTCTGGCAATATTCTCTGGAACTGGCCCAGGGCTTCAGCCGGCGCGGCATCGCCGTGATTTTGGCCGTGCTGGGCCCCTCGCCCGCCGATGATCTGATCGCCCGCGCCGGAGAGATCGAGACGCTGTCGCTGGTCGTGCTGGATGGCCAACTGGACTGGACCGCCGCGACGCCGGCCGATGTCGAGCGGTCGGCGGCCTCACTGTCCGCGCTCGCCGCGCGGGAAGAGGCCGATCTGATCCATCTCCACAGTCCCGCCCTGGCCGGGGCGACCCGTTGGCCCGCGCCGGTGATCGTCACCGCCCATTCCTGCCTCGCCACATGGTGGCGGACGATGCGGGAGGGGCCGATGCCTTCCGATTTCGTCTGGCGTGTCGAGCAGACGGCGGCCGGGATGCGCTCCGCCGAAGCGATCATCGCCCCTTCCCGCAGTTTCGCCATGGCGCTGGCGGAGGCCTACGGGAGCGACATTCCGGTGATCCCGATCCGCAACGGCCGGACGCCGGCGCATCCGGCGGCCGTATGCCGGGAGGCGCTGATCTTCACGGCCGGCAGGTTGTGGGACGAGGGCAAGAACATGATCGCGCTCGACCACGCGGCCGCCCTTCACGATCTCCGGATCTTCGCCGCCGGCAGCGACAAGGGCCCCCACGGCGCATCGATCGCCCTGCCCCACCTGACGCTGCTGGGCCGCCTGAACGATGCCGATGTCACGGGCTGGCATCACAGGGCCTCGGTCTACGCCTCCACCGCCCTCTATGAACCGTTCGGGTTGTCGGTCCTGGAAGCGGCCCAGGCCGGATGCGTGCTCGTGCTGTCGGACATTCCCACCTTCCGCGAATTGTGGGGTGGCGCGGCCTATTTCGTGCCGCCGGACGACCCCGACGCCATCGGCTGGGCGCTGAGGCATGTACTGGCCGAACCCTACGGGCTGGCGTCCCGAGGCGCCGACGCGCGCACCCGCGCCGACCGGTACGGCAGCGAGCGGATGACGGCGGAAACCCTGGACGCCTATGGCGCGGTTCTCGCCAAACGTCATATGGCGGCGGAGTAGACGACGATGCGCTTTGCCTATTTCACCCATTCCCTCGTCTCCTGCTGGAACCACGGGAACGCGCATTTCATCAGGGGTGTCCTTCGCCAGTTGCTGCGGAAGGGCCATACGGTGGAGGCGTTCGAGCCGGAGCACGGCTGGAGCCGCGCCAACATGCGGGCGGAAACCTCAGCCGACGGCGAAGCCGAGTTCCGCCGGTTCTTCCCCGATTTGCGCTCCATCTCCTATGGGGACGACTTCGATGTCGAAGCCGCTCTCGACAGGGCCGATGTGGTGATCGTCCATGAATGGACGGAGCCTCGGCTGATCGCGGAAATCGGGCGGGCCCGCCGGCAGGGCGGGCGGTTCTGGCTGCTGTTCCACGACACCCACCACCGGGCGGTGAGCGATCCTCAGGCGATCGGAAACCTGAATCTGGAGGATTATGACGGCATCCTCGCCTTCGGCGAGACGCTGGCGGAGGTCTATCGCGACCATGGGTGGGGCGACCGTGTCTTCGTCTGGCACGAGGCGGCCGATATCACCCTCTTCAAGCCCATAGCGGATGGGCGGGCGAAAGCCGGGCTCGTCTGGATCGGGAACTGGGGCGACGGCGAACGTTCCTCTGAGATCGAGACCTTCCTGCTGAATCCGGCCGCGGCGGTCGGGGTGCGCCTGGATGTCCACGGCGTCCGCTATCCCGACCATGCGTTGAAGGCGTTGGCCGACCGGGGCGGACGACCCCGGGGATGGCTGCCGAACGTTCGCGCGCCCGAAACCTTCGCGGATCACCTCGCCACCATCCACGTGCCCCGCCGCTTCTATGCCGAAACGCTGCCGGGGATTCCGACTATCCGGATGTTCGAGGCGCTGGCCTGCGGCATTCCGCTGGTCAGCGCGCCCTGGCAGGATAGCGAGGGGCTGTTCCGGCCCGGCGTGGATTACCTGGTCGCCCGCTCCGGTGGCGAAATGGAACTGCACCTCGCCGACCTCATCTCCGATCCCGACCTTCGCCGGGAGGTATCCGCGAACGGGCTGGAGACGATCCTCGCGCGGCACACTTGCGGACACCGCGCGGCGGAGCTGGTCGACATCGTCCACACCCTTTCCGGTTCCCTGAAAACAGGAGCAGCCTGAGATGCGGATCGCCTTCTACGGATCGAGCCTGCTTTCATCCTACTGGAACGGCGCCGCCACCTATTATCGCGGCCTTCTGGAAGCCATGGCGCGGCTTGGCCACGACATCGTCTTCTTCGAACCCGACGCCTTCAACCGTCAGGCCCATCGGGACATCGATCCGCCGGACTGGGCGGAAGTGGTGGTCTACGAGAACACCCCCGGCGGCGTCGCCCGGGTGATCGCCCGGGCGGCCGAGGCGGACATCGTCGTCAAGGCCAGCGGCGTCGGCGTGTTCGACGACGAACTGCTGGAAGGTGCGATAGCGGCGGCCCGCGAGGACGCGCTGCGGATATTCTGGGACGTGGACGCGCCGGCGACGCTGGCAGAGATCGGGAACCAGCCGCTTCATCCGCTGCGCCGGGCGCTGCCGCATCTGGATATGGTCCTGACTTATGGCGGCGGCCCGCCGGTTGTCGCGGCCTACCGGGCGCTGGGCGCCCGGTCGTGCGCGCCGATCTACAATGCCGTCGACCCCGCCACCCACCATCCGGTCGTCCCCGACCCCCGCTTCGCCGGCCATCTGGGGTTCCTGGGCAATCGGCTGCCGGACCGTGAGGAACGGGTGGAACGCTTCTTCCTAGAGCCGGCGCGGAGGTCGCCCGACCAGCCCTTCCTGCTGGGCGGGGCAGGATGGGAAAGCGCCGCCCTGCCGGCGAACGTCCGGCATGTCGGGCATGTCTTCAGCCGTGACCATAACGCCTTCAACCGGACGCCACTGGCGGTGCTGAACATCGCGCGGAATTCCATGGCCTCCATCGGCTATTCGCCCGCGACGCGGGTCTTCGAGGCGGCTGGCGCCGGGGCCTGCGTCATCACCGACGCCTGGGAAGGGCTTGGACTGTTCCTGGAGCCGGAGATGGAGATCCTGGTGGCGCGGGACGGCCGGGACGTCGAGGAACACCTTTTGACCCTGACGCCGGGTGAAGCGGCGGAGATCGGGGAACGCGCGCGGCGGCGGGTGCTGTCGGACCATACCTACCATCAGCGGGCAAGCCAGCTCGACCGCCTGCTGAAGGATAGTTTCGCTGAACGAAGGGAAAGGTGTCCGGCATGATTCCGCAACGCCCCCTCCGCCTCGTCTTCGTGGGCTTAAGCCTTACCTCCTCCTGGGGGAACGGGCATGCCACGACCTACCGGTCGCTTCTGCGCGCGCTCCACGCAAGGGGACACGACATTACCTTCCTGGAAAGGGACATGCCGTGGTACGCGGCCAACCGCGACCTGCCCGACCCGGATTTCTGCCGGCTGCACCTCTACGACCATGTCGAGGATCTGCGGACGAAGTTCACCGGCGCGCTGGCCGACGCCGACGCGGTGATCCTGGGCTCCTACGTGCCGGACGGCATCGCCGCCGCGCGCATCGTGCAGACGACCGCGACCGGCGTGACCGCCCTCTACGATATCGACACGCCGGTCACGGTGGCCGGCATCCTGGCCGGCGATTGCGACTATCTTGCCCGCGACGTGGCGGGAGGCTTTGATCTCTATTTGTCCTTCACCAGCGGCCCCCTTCTCTCCTTCATAGAGGACGAGTTGGGTGCGGCGAGGGCAAGGGCGCTCCATTGCGCGGTCGATCCGCAGCACTACCGCCCTCTGGACGGGCCAAGGCGCTGGGATTTGGGCTATCTGGGGACCTACAGCGCCGACCGCCAGCCGCCGCTGGAGGAACTGCTGCTGGAGCCGGCGCGCCGGCGGCCCGATCTTCGCTTCGTGGTCGCCGGCCCCCAATATCCCGACGACATCGACTGGCCGGAGAATGTGCAGCGTATCGACCACGTGCCGCCGGACAGGCACGCCGATTTCTATTCCGCCCTCCGCTGGACGCTGAACGTCACCCGCGCGGACATGATCAGGAGCGGTTACAGCCCAAGCGTGAGGCTGTTCGAGGCGGCCGCCTGCGGGACGCCCATCATCTCCGATCATTGGGAGGGGCTGGACGAATTCTTCATCGACGGGCAGGAGATCAGGATCGCCCGGTCGGCGGCCGATGTGCTTGCGACCCTGGATCTTGCGGACGCGGAGCGGGGGCGGATCGCGGAGGCGGCCCGGCGAAGGGTCCTGGCCCAGCACACCGCCGACCGTCGCGCCGCGGAGCTGGAGGAGCTGCTGTCCGAAGCGGCGGCGGAGAAGAACCCGTCGGAGCGGCCCAGGGCGCTCGAGGAAGCATAGGATGAGAGGTTCGCGAATGGATACCGAAAGGCTGGGCGAACAGGTCGCGGCCCTTGGTCCCTGGTTCCACAACCTGCACCTTCCCGGCGGCGTCGAGACCGCCCCGGGTCACAGGTTCGGCGATTTCCCAGCCTTCAAATGGCGGCAGATATGCGACGAGCTGCCGGAGGACATGCGCGGGATGCGGGCACTGGACATCGGCTGCAATGCGGGCTTCTACAGTTTCGCCATGGCCCAGCGCGGGGCCGAGGTGCTGGGCATCGATTTCGATGCCCGCTATCTCCGGCAGGCCCGGTGGGCGGCGGAAATCCTGGATATCGGCAACGTCACGTTCGAGCAACGGTCGGTCTACCAGTTGGCGGACCTTCCGGGACGGTTCGACGTCATCCTGTTCATGGGGGTGCTCTATCACCTCCGCTATCCGCTGCTGGCGCTGGACATGCTTTCCAGCCTCCGCCCCGGGTTGCTGATCTTCCAGACCCTGACCTTCGGGGAGGATGACGGGCCGCACGAGCCGGAGGCGCCGGCCGATTTCGACAGCCGGGACCGGCTGGCGCGGCCCGACTGGCCGCATCTGGCCTTCATCGAAACCACCTTCGCCGACGACCCGACCAACTGGTGGGCGCCGAACGCCGCCGCGGCGGAAGCGATGCTGCGCAGCGCCGGCTTCCGGGTCCTGTCCCGCCCGGCGCACGAATTCTACGTCTGCGTGCCGGCGGAGGGAGGCCTGCCCGCCCAGGCCGGCGCTTCTCTGGACGAAGCCCTTCCGGCGGCGTGTCGTCTGCGGAAAATCGAGGAGTTTCAGGAATGAAAAACGGCAGACAATCCCGCATCCTGGTGGCCGGCGGCGCCGGCTTCATCGGCTCCCATTTGTGCGACGCGCTGCTGGAGACCGGCGCGCAAATCATCTGCATCGACAATTTCCGGACCGGCCGGATGGAGAATCTGGACCGACATCGGAACGAGCCGCGATTGCAGACGATCCACGCCGACGTGATCGAGCCGCTGCCAACCTCGGTCCGGCCGGACTGGATTTTCAACCTGGCCTGCGCGGCCTCGCCGCCCCACTACCAGGCCGACCCGATCCACACCATGATGACAAGCGTCGTCGGGACACGGAACCTGCTGGCGCTGGCGGCCGACACCGGGGCCCGCTTCGTCCAGGCATCGACCAGCGAGATCTACGGCGACCCCGAGGTCCACCCCCAGACGGAGCGGTATTTCGGCAACGTCAATCCCACCGGCCCGCGCGCCTGCTACGACGAAGGCAAACGGGCGGCGGAAGCGCTGTGCTTCGACTATCGCCGGGCCGGGCGGGCGGATGTCCGGGTCGCGCGGATATTCAACACCTACGGCCCGCGCATGCGCGCCGATGACGGGCGGGTGATCTCCAACGTCATCACCCAGGCCCTTTCCGGAAGGGACATCACGCTTTACGGCGACGGCCAGCAGACGCGGTCCTTCTGCTATGTCGACGATCTGGTGCGCGGGCTGAAGGCGCTGATGGAATATGAGGGCGAGGCGCCGGGGCCGGTCAATCTGGGCAATCCTACGGAGATCACTGTCGCCGACCTGGTGCGGCGTGTGCTGAAGGCCACCGGATCCCGGTCGCGCTGCATAAACCTTCCCCTGCCGGCGGACGATCCCCGCCGCAGGAAGCCGGACACCAGCCTGGCCCGTCAACTCCTGAACTGGTCCGCGACCGTCCCGCTGCATGTCGGGCTGTCCCGGACCGTGCGCTGGTTCCAGGAGACGATGCCGGAGCGCCCGCCCGCCCGCGCCGCGATCATGGGGGAGAAGGTGCGGATCGCCGAAGCGCCGGTGCTTCAGAACGGCGCCGCCACCCGGCTGGAGGCTTCAAGCCCGTCCATCTGACCGGCCGTCGCTGTCCATCGCGCCCGCAAGGCTTTCGACGCTGTTGGAAAGCTGCTGCCAGGCGAAGCCCAAGACGAATATCCGTTCCATGTCCTTGCGCGGCAGGTCGGAGGTCCGGTTCTCACGACGCAGGTGATCCAACTCCCCCAGCAGACGGTCCCGGACCTGGCGGAGAGCATTCATGGACGGGCGCTTTCCAGAATCGTCAAGGCTGTCGGCGAGCTTCCGAAAATAATCGCGATAGGCATGGGTCGCCTCTTCGCTTGGCTCCAGAAGCAGGTCCGCCTGCGCGGGAAAGCCGCGGCCGCTCAACCGATCCAGGATGGCGAGCGTGTACCAGATGCGCTCCACCTTCCCGACCAGCGAAAGCGGGCTACCTTCCTTGTCGTCCCTGTTCCCGGAAAACCAGGAGGTGAGGGACTGACCGGCCATCGATCGCGCCTGCGCCAGTTCGTCCGCTATCTTGTTGTGGAGCGGAATCAGGTCCGTCCAGCCGCCGCGCACGAAGGTCTCCTGGATCGCTTCCAGAAGCTCTCCATACCCTCGCAACGCTTCGGCGAGATGCCGCGCCGCGCCGCGCCGCGCGGGCATTGGCAGGATCAGCGTTGCGGCCGCGCTTCCCGCCAGCGTGCCGATCGCTATGGCGGCGCCTTTCAGCAATGCGCCTTCCACGATTTCAAATCCGGGAGCCAGGATCAGGATCGCGGTCGTGACCAGACCATAGCTGAGGCCCGGCCTGCAGCCGGCGATGAAGCTCATGGTCCCGACCGCGACAATCAGCGACAGGGGCGTCCGCCATTCCCCGCTTCCGATCGTGAACAGGCACGTCAGGCCGAGAAGCAGGCCGATGAAGCCTCCGACGAGTCGGCCAACCGCCGCCTCCAGCGTACCGCCCACGCTGACATGGACGACGAACAGCGCCGCGAACACCGCCCACGACACGTTTTCTACCCCGGTAAGCAGGGTGAGCCCGTAGGCGGTCAGGGCGGCCACGGCGGCCTGGATAGAAAATCGCGACGGCCCGCCGTGGCGATAGAACGCGTGCCGACAATCCATCAATAAACCACCGCCATCCAGTCAGGGGAGCGTGATCCCGGAAGGGTCACATCGTTCGAACAGGGAACAACCGGCAGCGGTTCCGCGGGTCCCTAGGCGGCGTGGGAGGCCGATGAGGGGGAGCGGCCGTCGCGTTCCGAAAGCATGCGGTATTCGCGGTAGGCCTTGTTCAGCATGTCCTGGTCGCGGTCGCGCGGGGTCCAGTCCAGGTCGCGCTTCGCGGCCTCGATGCTGCGGATGCAGGTCTCATCGGCGATCAGGTACTGTTCGGGATCCATCAGCGGGACGTTCGCCCGGTCCATCAGGGCCAGCGTCGCCTTGACCAGCGGCGCGGGGGTCGGAACCAGCACGGACCTGCTGCCCGCTTCCTTGATCAGATCGCCCAGCAGCTTCTTCACCGGCGGCGGGTCCTCCGAGCCCAGATTGTAGGTCCCGTTGGGCACGCCGTGCCGCCACGCCGCGATGCAGGCGGAGGAGCAGTCATAGACGGAGATGAACTGATAGGGGTTGGCCCCGGAGCCGATCATCGGCACGGGCAAGTTGCGGTCGATCAGCTTGAACAGCTTGACCAATATGCCGAGCCGGCCGGGCCCGATGATCAGGCGCGGCCGGAAGATCGAGACGTTCATGCCGCGCGTGCGCCATTCCTCGCACAGAAGCTCGGTCGCCAGCTTGGACTTGCCGTATTCTCCCAGCGGATTCCGCGGCGCGTCCTCGGTGGTGTAAAGGTCGGTGTTGTGCCCATAGACCATGTCGGTGGTGTACTGGACGTATTTCCGGGCGTCATGCGAGGCCATCCAGTCCAGGATGTTCTCAACGCCGTGGAAGTTGACCGGCCAGAAGAAATCGTAGCGCTTCGCCCGCACCTGGATGGGGCTGAGCATCTTGGCGGAGAGGTTGTAGACAAGATCGTCGGAATCGAGCGGAATCCGGTCCAGCGTCGCGCGGTCGCGCACATCGATGGCGATGTGGCGGACCTTGTCATAGACCGCGAGGTCGCTGCGTTCGATATCGGCGACGATGACCTCCTCCCCCAGTGCGGAAAGGTCGTGGGCCAGGTGGCGGCCGACGAAGCCGTTGCCGCCGATGATGATGTGCTTCATTCGATCTTCCTCTGAATGGGGTTGCGCAGACGGCGCGTCAGCTGAACGCGATGCAGACGGTGCCGGCGCAGATCAGGCCGTAGCCGACAAGGCGGATCCCCGTCACATCCTCGCCGAAGATGAAGAAGGAATAGGCGGCGACCATGATGTAGGCGAGGGACAGGAACGGATAGGCGAAGCTGAGATCGACCCGCGACAGCACGACCAGATGGGAGGTCATGCTGATCACGAAAGTGCAGAGGCCGAGGAACACCCAGGGCTGGAAAAGGATTCCGAAGGCTTGGGAGATCACCCGCCCGCCGCCGAAATCCAGCGGGCCGACGGCAGTCATCCCGTATTTCAGCAGGATTTGCGCCGCCGCGTTCGTGCTGACGGTGAACAGGATGAGTATCAGGGATAGCGCATAAGCTTGCATCGGGGCTGGCCTCGGTTCCGGGGCAAGGGTGTGGACAGGGCCGGCGGCCCGATGGGCGTGACGGGCGAATTTGTCGGGCATTGAAGGCATTTTCGAGGACGGCTTAAGGCGAAGCCACGACGACCCCGCCGGATATCCCTCGGCGGAGGTCGAGATTCCATGAGGCGGGGAGGTCCAGTTTGAACCTGGCGAACCAGTCCTGAACCGGGTTATCGAGCAGCAGGTCGACATGTTCGAACCAGAACGCCGCGCCGCATTCCGGATCCAGCGGCGGCGCCCCGGATGCCGGATGCAGCATCGTCACCTGGAAGCCGCGGCGGCTTGCCATCTCCGCATAGGCCAGCCGGAAGACGCCGTTGGTGTCCACCATGCCGCCGAAGCGCGCCAACTCCTCACGGGTTCCCGGCCTCAGCACGCCATAGACGGGACGCGTCGGGCATTCCCGCGCCGCCTCCTGGGCGAGGGAGGCGCTGGCGTCCCAACGCGGAAGGTCCGGCTGGGCCTTGGCGACGCCGAAGGCCAGATAGGCCAGGGCGTTCACGACGATCGCGATGAGGATCACCGGCCGGCGGCTCGCCATGGGTCCCGCCAGCGTCGCGATCACCAGACAGGTCGCGGCCGAGGCGGGCACGAGGTATCGCGGCATCACGACCGGCGTATGGAGGCTGACGAGGAAGAGCGTGAGCAGGAAGGCGACGACCGCCGCCGCAAGGACGAGAGTCGAAACTCCGATCTCCGAAACCATACGGCCGATAGATCCCGCACGGCGCGCGATCAGAATGAGGGCGAGGATGGCGCAGAGGCCGGCGACCACGTTCGCGCCGCTCTGCGTCACCTGGGACAGCACCAGCGTCTCGGCCGTCTTGAGCGGCCCATCATTGATCCAGAAGGCGCCGCCCGACCGGTCGGCGATCACGTCGAGCTGCAGGAGAAGGAAGAGCGCCGCCGGCGCGGCCGCGAGGAGCGAGCCGCCGCCGACGACCAGCATCAGGGCGTAGCGCCGCGCCGACAGCAGGGCCAGCAGGGAGAAGCCGACGAGGAAGAAGGAATAGAGCGTCCCGAAATAGTGAAGGTTCGCGGCAAGGAAGACCGTGACCAGGAAGATTGCGACATCGACGCGGCTCAACCTTCCGGCGGGGAGGTCGAGCATTCCACGCAGCGAAAGCGCCATCGCGCCGCCGACCATCAGCAGGATGAAATAGGTCCGGAAATCCGCGATCTCATCGATCACCTGGGACGATGAGAGGAAGAGGACGAGGAATATCGCCAGCGTTGTCCGGTGGGACGGCCAGGCGCGCCAGCGGGACCACCAATAGGCCAGGAAGACGGCCAGCGCGCCGAGATTGAACAGCCGCGCGGTCTCCAGCGAGAAATCGCCGATCCGGCGCATCGCCCAGAAGGCGAGATTGTAGAGCGGCGGATGATTGTCGAAGAGGAAGACCTCCGCGAACGCTTCCCGGAGGCTGCGCGCGGGATCGGTCGCGTAGAGGGAATAGAATTCGTCGACCCAGGGGCCTCGGGCAAAAAAGACATATCCCAGAAGGCAGATGGCGACGGCCAGAAAAAGTCCCAGGCCCAGCGGCAGCACCCGCCCGACCGCCCGCCCCGCCAGCGGAGCGGCAGGAGGATCATCGTCAAAATGACTACCGATCGCATTGATCGACATGATCTTTTCCCATCCTTTTCATCCACTTTCCGAAGCAGACCATGATTGTCACGACAGACGCCATCGCTCTTCAGGAGTTCGCAAAAGGGATTAACGAGATGGAACCCGTTTTTGATCACCGTCATTTAAAGATAAATGCATGGATCAACCCGCGACCGCCATTGCCGTGGCATCGTGAGCGCCGGGGAACCACATCATGTCAGTCGCCACGACAGCCCGCGATGTCGGGTTGGTGGGGGAACGCGCGTCGGCGCGACCCATCGCAGCCGAAGGCTACATCCCCGAAATCGACGCATTGCGGGCATTGGCCGCGCTTTCCGTCGTTGTCTTCCATAGCGGCCTGCCCTTCGATGCGGGCTGGATGGGGGTGTGGCTGTTCTTCGTCATCTCCGGCTTCGCGATCACGACGTCGCTTTTGAATTCGGAGAAGAAGCACAATACCAGGCGCGCCTTCCTGCTGAACTTCTACATGCGGCGGACGCTGCGGATCTGGCCTCTCTACTTCCTGTTCATCGGCCTCTGCACCCTGGCCGCGCTGCTTTCCGGCCAGACAGAGAACCTGGATTACCTGCCATGGGTGCTGACATTCACGTCGAACCTGCGGCCGATCTTCCTGGAGGATCCGCAGGCGCATCACTGGCTGCCCTTCTCCGTCCTCTGGTCGCTGGGGGTGGAGGAGCAGTTCTACCTTATCTGGCCGTTCCTGTTCCTGCTGGTCCCGCGGCGCTTCATCGGATGGGTCATCCTGGGCATCTGCGTCACCAGCCCGCTGGTGCGTGTCCTGGTTTCCGAAATCGGCCGGTCGCTGGATTGGTCGGAGATCAAGACCGCGCAGGTCATCTACATGCTGACGCCGGCCCAGTTCAGCGCCTTCGCCGGCGGCTGCGCCCTGGCGCTGTTCCGCCGGCAGATCGTGACGCGGCCCTGGCTTTTCCCCTACGCCATGGCGCTGGCCGGAACCTGCCTGCTGCTCTATGTCGGCTTCTTCTCCTACCAGGACATCACCCTGGCAAAGGACGGCGTCACGCCGGGGCCGTGGAGCCTGTTCCGGATCTTCATCTATGGCGGCGGACGGGAATTCTTCCTCTATTCCATCATCTGGATCTGCTCCGCCACGTTGCTGATCGGCGTGATCCTGCGGGTGAAGTGGCTGACGGCGCTGTGCCGGATTCCCGGCCTTCAGAGCGTCGGCCGGGTCTCCTACGGCCTTTACCTCTTCCACGCAATCGTGGTCTGGACGCTGAGCACGACCGTGCCGGGGCTGGTGGGAATTTCGGGCGAGCGGGATCTGGGGCAGTCGGTCACCCTCCTGATCCTCACCCTGCTGATCGCGATCCCGCTGTCGTTCCTGTCCTTCTACCAGTTCGAGCGCCGCTTCATCTCGTTCCGCGGGCGGTTCTGGTAGGGCGGGACCTATAGCTTGAGGCGCTTGAAGACCGTTTCGGGGATGCTTCGAATCGCCAGCATCACGAAGCGCCACATCCAGAGAACGTAGACGATTTCTCCCCGCCCCTCCTCCGCCGCGCGCCATATCGCCTGGGCGACCTGGTCGGGTTCCGCGGTCAGCGCGCCCGGCAGGTCCATGCCCGCCGTCATCCGAGTGCGCACGAAGCCGGGCTTCACCGTCACCACCCTCACCCCCGATCCGGTCAGCCGGTTGCGCAGGCCGGACAGGAAGGCGGTGAAGCCGGCCTTGGCCGACCCGTAGGTATAGTTGGAAGCGCGCCCGCGATCGCCGGCCACTGAGCTGACGCCGACGATGACGCCCGACGCTCGTCTGGCGAAGCGTTCCGCGACGGCTTCCAGGAACAGGGCCGGCCCTTCGAAATTGGCGCGGAGGACACGGGAGGCGAAGGCCGGGTCGGCCTGCGATTTCTGCTGGTCGCCCAGGTCGCCGACAAGGGAGACGACCGTGTCCGGCAATGCCGGCAGCGAGTCCAGAAAGCCCTGGAAGCCTGCCGTCTCCAGGATGTCCAGCACCGCCACATGAACCCCGCCCTGCCCTCGCGCCCGGAGGTCGGCGGCGTTACGCTCCGCCGCCGCCAAGTCGCGGGCGGCGAGGATGATTGTCCAGTCACGGGCGGCGTAGAGGCGGGCGGTCGCCATCCCGATATCCGAGGTGCCGCCGACGATCAGCGCGGTTTTGGTCACAGGCCCAGCCTTTCGGAAAGGAAGGATCGATAGCGCAACGCGGCCCCGGAAGCATGCCGGAGGGTCCGGAAGCGGTCGAGGTTCGGGTATCCCGCTTCGAAGGTGGCGCGGGATTGCCGCGCATCCTTGGCGAGATAGAGCCGCCCGCCAGCCGACACGACGATCTTGTCCAACTCATCGAGGAAGTCCAGCAGCCCGTCGCGAACCGGAAAATCGAGCGTTAGCGTGAAGCCCGGCATGGCGAAGGAGATGTCGCCCTCGCAGGCGCCCATAGCCTTCAGGACGGCCAGGAAGGAGGCGTCGCCCCGGCGGACCACCCGCCCCATGATCTCCGGCAGAGCGGTCCCGGCCGTCTCGTATGGGAGCACGCATTGATGCTGGATGAAGCCGCGCCGGCCATAGATGCGGTTCCAGTCGCCGACGCCGTCCAGCGGAAAGAAGTAGGGCTGCCAGGGGACGAGCGTCTTCTTTCCCGCCCGCCGGCCGCCCTTGCGGTAGTAGAGCTCGTTGAAGAGCCGCATCGAGAGCGGGTTGAGCACGAAGCCGGGCGCATCCGCCGGAACCGTCAGGCGCGCCTGTTTCGCCGGGGGGAACAGGGCTTCGCCGCTTCCGCGGGCGGCGGCGAGTTCGTCCCGCGTCGCATGTTCCCCCAGATAGACGAGCGAGCGCCCGACCTCCGAACCGCGCGCCAGACAGTCGATCCAGGCGACGGAGTAAGTTGCCCCCTCTTCCTCCCGCAGGACCCTCATCGTCTCCGCGAGATCGCTTGTGGCGACCGTCTTCTGGCTGACCCAGCCGGTTTCGACGGGTCGCAGCCGCAGCGTGGCGTCGAGGATGATCCCTGTCAGCCCCATGCCACCGATCGTGGCGGCGAACAGGTCGGGATAGGACGTGCGGGAGACCTTCAGCACGCCGTCGCGCGGCGTCATCAGCGTGAATTCGTCGAGGCACCGGGCGAACCCGCCATGCCCGTGATGGTTCTTGCCGTGAACGTTGCTGGCGATGGCCCCGCCCAGCGTGATCAGCCTCGTGCCCGGCACGACGGGAGGAAACCAGCCACGCGGCAGGAAGGCGTCGATGATGTCTCGGAGGAGAATCCCAGCTTCCGCCGTCAAGCGGCCAGCCGCGGGGTCGAAGGCGATGAGCCGGTCCAGCCCGATCATGCTGAGCGTGGAGCCCGCGCCGATGGCCGCGTCGCCGTAGGACCGGCCGTTGCCGCGCGCGATGACAGGTCCGTCGCCGGAGAGACAGGAGGCGACCTCCGCCGGGGCGGAGATGGCGTGGACCGACGACCGTCGCCGGGGGAACCGTCCCCAGCCGGAAAGCTCGACCTCGCGGCCGGGCGGACAGCCGCGCCCGGTCCCGCCGACCCTGTCGGCGCCTCCATCCGCAGCCATCAGATCGCCGCCAGCACCAGCGACGAGAGGACGATGAGGGCCAGGACGCTGATCCGGTCCTTCAGGGCGAAGACGATTGGATCGTCATGGATGTCGCGCCGCTGCGCCATGATCAGCACGCGCCCGATCCAGTACATCAGTATCGGACAGGCGAGCCACAGCACGTAGGGGCGGGAGTAGCTGTCGCGAACGGCGTCGGAGGAAAGATAGAGTCCGAAGACGACGACGGCGCTGAAGCCCGACGCGGCCGCCAGCGATCCCAGCATCGGCATGTCGGCGATGCGGTAGTTCCGGTTCTTCGGATCGGGGAGCCCGGCGCTTTCCCGCGTCCCAAGCTCCGTATACCGCTTGACCAGCGCCAGCGACATGAACAGGAACATCGAGAAACCGAGCAGCCATTCCGACATGCCGACTTCGGTCGCGACGGAGCCCGCGATGACGCGGAGCGTGTAGAGGCCGGCCAGGGCCACCACGTCGATGAGAAGGCGGCGCTTGAGATAGAAGGAATAGGCGGTCGTGACCGCGAGATAGCCCAGCAGCACCAGGAGGAAGGGCACCGAGACGACGGCCGCCAGCCCGATTCCCGCCCCCAGCAGCACCGGCACGGCCATCAGCCCGTGAAGGATCGGGATCTCTCCGCTGGCGATCGGGCGGCGGCGCTTGGTGGGGTGCGCCCGGTCGGCCTCCAGATCCACGATATCGTTGACGATGTAGACGCTGGACGCCACCAGGCAGAAGGAGACGAGCGCCATGAAGGCCGCCGTCAACTGATCGAGTGCGAAGGCGTGCCCGGTCAAAACCGGGACCAGCACCAGCCCGTTCTTGGCGTATTGATGGACGCGGATGAGCCGCATCCAGGTCTTCAGACTCGCCCTCGGCCTCTTGATGTCGCCGCTCTCGGCCTCCGCGGGCGTCAGGGGCTGGACGATCTCCCCCGTCGCCGAGGGATCGCCGGAATGGGGAACGCTCCGCCAGATGGCGAGGCGGCCCCTGTCGTCCCCGATATAGTCGAACCCTTCATGGCCGAACTGGCGGACGAGCCGGTCGATACGGCTTTCGCCGGGGCGAACGGACCCGTCGTTCCAGGAAATCCAGCCGGCGAGGAGATCGAGATGCGCCGCGACGGCGCGGGCATAGCGCTCGCCGCGCGCGGACAGGAGATAGACCGGCCGCCCTTCCGCCGCCGCCCGCCGGGTCGCCTCGACGACCGTCCGGTTATAGGGCAGAAGCGTCGCGTCCACTGCGCCGACGGCGGAAAGCCGCTCCTCGAACGCCCCGTTCCCGCGCAGCAGCGCGCCAAGGGACCGCAGCGCCTCCAGCGGCGCGCGGACCAGCGCCACGACGAAGCTTTCGGCGGCGATGTTGGTGAAGGTCAGCGCGTTGTCGAGATCGACGATGAAGGGCGTCGGGGCCGGCCGATCGTGATGCATGCTCAGTTCAGCGGACATTAGAGCCCTCCTGGTCCCAACAGCGTCTCAACTGCCCCAGCCAGCGGAATTCGCGGCGCAAGTTCGCGCCCGCCATCACCGACAGACCGGCAGTGATGAATTGTTTCGGCGAACAACAAGGCAATGGTTACGCTATTTTATGTCAATTGTGAGAGACATACCAATAAAAGGAAAAATGCTCTCGACCAAATGACAGGATGGCGGTTCAGGTTCCGCGGCGGCCGGAATCGGGCGCTGAAACCAGCCGTTCCAGCCGGTTCCCGGCGTAGAGCGCCAGCAGGATGATCGCGACGCCGGCGAAGGTCGCCAGCCTGGGCGTCTCACCGAAGAAGGCGAAGCCGACGGCGGTGGCGAGCACGATCGAAAGGTAGCCGAGCGGCGCCAGGTATCGCGTATCGGCGGTCTGGTGGGCGCGCAGGAAGCAATATTGCCCAAGCTGCGCCAGCACGCCGATCGCCAGCAGCGGGATCCATGCCCCTGGAGGCACCGGCGTCCAGGAGATGGCGGCGGGGATTGAGGTCAGAAGGCTGAGGCCCAGCGTGTAGAACAGCATCAGCACATGGGTGTTCTCGCTCCTGAGCCGCCGGGTCTGGACGATCGCCAGCGAGCCGAACAGGACCGATCCGAGAGCCGCTGCGAAGCCCAGGGAGGAGGAGACGCCCTCCGGCGGGCTCATGACCAGGATGCCGACGAAGCCGATGCCGGCGGCGGCCCAGCGGATGGGTCCGATCCGCTCCCCCAGCATCAGGGCTGCGAGCGCCAGGAGCGCGAGGGGCCGCGTGAAGCCGATCGCCGTGACCAAAGCGAGCGGCAGCGCGGACACTGCGAAGAAATTGCAGGTGAGCGCCAGCGTGTTGCAGGCGACCCTGAACAGATGACCGCCGAGACGCCGGCCGTGGAGAAGTTCGCTTCGATAGCGCCAGGCGATCGGCGCGACGGCGATCAGCCCGACCAGCGACCGGATGAACACGAGCTGGATCGGCGGGAAGGTCGCCGCCTCATGCTTGACGAGGCCGAGCATGGCGGTGACCAGCAGCATGTCCGCCAGCAGCCACGCCGCACCCTGCCGGTTCTCCCCCGGAGTCGCGGCGGACGCCGGCTCCGGCGCTGGCGTCCGCCGGAAGATCACCGCGATCTCATGCCGGCTGCATGAGGTTCGCCAGCAACCGAAACGCCCCCGGCACCAGCCGGTCGAGCTGGTGGTGGAGGACCAGGCTGACATGGGTATGCCGTCCATGGCCGATTTCGGCGGAGACCAGCGCGCCTTCAAGCGGCTTTTCGCCGGCGTCGTTGATGGACAGGAGGGGCCGGTACACCGGATCCCATTCCGATGCGAAATAGAGCCCCCGCTCCTTGTCCCAGCCGCTCCAATCCTCCGGGCCGATGGCGTTCGGCGTCGTCAGCAGCGGGTGATCGGGAGCGAGCGGGCGGATCTCCGCCGCCGGATCGGTGACGCGCCAGCGCAGCGACGGGCTGCCGATCCTGAGAAGGCGCGGCGGCGTGGCCGACGGGTCCCAGCCATCGCCCGGCCGGTGATAGAGGGTGACGAGATGCCCGCCCTCCTCCACCCAGCGATGGAGGCGCGGCCGCGCGGCCGCCAGATCCGGCCGGGTCCCGAAGGCGAAGATGCCGACGATTATGGTGGTGAAGCGCGACAGGTCGCCGTTCAGCAGCGTTTCGGAATCGAGATCGGTGACATCGATTCCGAGCCGGTCCAGCCACACCCCGACATGGTCGTTGCCGCCGCCGACATAGCCGACGCGGACGCCCTCCGGAATGACGGCCTCCAGCACCAGCACGTCCAGCGCCTCCTCCCGGACATGGGCTGTCCGGCCGATATGGGGATAGGCGATGGGCGTGACGCGGAAGGCGGTATCGCCATCGATCGTCGGAGTCAGCCTGTGCCCGCCGCCGGCCGGCCGGCCTTCGGGCCATAGCCGGAATTTGTTTCCGTCCTCCGCTTCGATCGAGAAACCTTCCGGGACCGTCCAGCTGATCTCCGCATCCCCGGCCCCGCCCTCCAGACGAAGCGCGACATCGGTCGACCGGGCCGGCTGGGCAAGATTGACGATGACCGCCTGGGGCTCGATCGCGACGGACCGCGCCGGGGCGATCCGCAGCGGTTCCTCCGGATCGACGGTTCCGCGCGCCGTCCGGCCGCCGATATCGACGGCAACATTCATGAAGGCGTCGCCATTGCCGCCCAGCGGATCGAAGGCGGCGGGATAGGGGCTGGTGAAGGCCGCGTCCGGAGCGCTGGCGACCTGGAAAACCGACTCGTCCGCGCCCTCCGAGCGTTCGGCGACGGACAGGCCGTGCGTGAGCGAAAGATCGACCGCGACCGGAATATCGTCGTCGGCTTCGCGGTCGATCACGACATGGATATCGCCGGATTGGCCGGGAGCAAGGGTAACGGGCTGCGCCCGAGCATGGATGGCCACGCCCGCCGCTTCGATGATGACGGCGTCCAGTTCCCGGCGCTTCCTGGAGATCCGGTGGCCGATCGCTTCCGGCAGTTCCGTTTCCACCTGCTCGAGGGCCTCCGCCGCCTCCGTCGCGGCGAGGATGATCGCCTCGCGGTCGGGAAAGGCCGCCAGCGCGCGGTCTATCGCGGCCTGGGCCTCCGTGAAGGCCGACGCGGCGGCGGCGCTGACGCCGTCTAGCCCGCCGAGGGCGCGGATATCGGCCGGCAGGCCGTCCCTGATATCGCTCTCCGCGCCGCCGGAGCGCAGATGGAGCGGCCAGCACGCCGGCGGACGGTTCCGCCAGACGCCCATCCCCTGGCAGCGGTGGAAGGACCGGGACCATTCCCCGATCTGGCCGAAGGCGGCTCCGGTGGCCCTGTCGCGGCCCGGCGCCTCGACGGTCAGCGTGGCCGGCGGCGGCGGTTCCTCATCGTCATAGGAGCCGCCGGCGCCCGACCAGGCCGGCAGGTAGAATTTGGCGACCCGCCAGGGCCGCAGCCCCTCGGCCGCATGGTCGGGATAGGCGGCGGGATCGGCCGCCAGAGCGATCGCCGACTCGGCCGCCCGCGTCATCGCGCGGTGATGGCCGTGCTGTCCCGGAACGTCGAGAAAGGTGGGCAGGACGATGTCCGGCCTTTCCGTCCGGTAGGCGCGGACAAGCCGTTCCACGATCCTATCCTCCCCCCAGCGCGCCAGCGTGTCGTCGCCATTCTTGGAGAAGCCGAAATCATGGACCGGATCGGCCGGCCCGTGTCCCAGCCAGGCGATGGAGGCGTCAAGGACGCGCGCCGCCTCCTCCAGTTCCCGCGTCCGCAGCACGCCCAGCGCCGCCCCCCGCTCCGGCCCTATGCCGTTCTGCCCGCCCTCGCCTCTGGTCGAGCAGCCGATGACGATGCGCATTCCCATCCCGAAGCGCAGCGCGGCGAGAAGATTGTTGAACTCATCATCGGGATGAGCGCCTGTGTTCATGATCGTCACGACTGAGCGAAGTCGCTCCAGCTTGCGGTGCAGGCGGACGAGCGCCGGGTCGCCCATCCGGCGGGCGAGCCGTTCACGATCCGACGGCATGGGCATCTCCTTTCACGGCGACCGGCGCCATATCGAGCTTGGGGGTGAGGGTCTCCAGAAGCGGCAGGGCAGCCGCCCCCAAGGCGGCGGCGTACTGGCCGGATTCCCCGCGCATCACGCGGGCCATCGCGCGGCGGCGGCTAGCGACGGAGAGGGGAAGCGGAGTCATGCGGTCGATCAGCGCATCGATGACCACATCGGGAAGCGTGCCGGCGAAAATGACGGTCTGGGGATCGAACAGATTCTCCAGCAACGCGACCATCGGCGCCAGATGGCGCGCCGCCTCGTCCAGCCAATCCAGCAGCAGCGGATCGCCGGTGCGATGGAGGTCGGATAGGTCGGTAAGCGCGCGGCCGGATTCCCTGAACCGTTCCTGAAGGGCATAAAGCGACGCGTAGCGCTCCAGGCAGCCCCGGTTGCCGCAGAAGCAGGGCTTGCCGTTCGGGACTACGGTCAGGTGTCCCACCTCCCCTGCATTGCCGAAGGCGCCGCGATAGGGCCTGCCGTCGACGACGATACCGAGCCCGAGGCCGACGCCGAAATAGACGAGGCAGAAATCGCGCACGTCCCGGGCGACGCCGTGGAGCCGTTCTCCCACCGCGGCGGCGGTCGCGTCGTTCTCCACCGTAACGGCCTCGCCCGTCGCCTCCGCGATGACCGAGGCGGCGTCGATCCCGGCCCAGCCCGGCAGGGTCGTGGGACCGACGGAGCTCAACCCCTCGATCTCGAACGGGCCCGGCATGACCACGCCGATGCCGAGCGACCGGCCAACGGTTCCCGTCCCGTTCTGGCGGAGTTCCGCGATTCCATCCGTCAAAAGGGGAAGGGTGTGCGCCGGATCGGCGTTGGGCGCGGCGATGAAGCGTTCCGCCCGCTTGTTGCCGGCAAGATCGACCAGCACCATGACGATGTGGTCGGCGGCGATCTCCACCCCGACGGTCGTGCCGCCATCGGGATTGACCGCAAGCTGGACGGGCGGCTGGCCCCTGCCCGTCCGCAGCCGGCCCTGTTCGATCAGAAGCCCTTCCTCGATCAGCTCTCCGGCGATGTTGGAGACAGCCTGCGCGGTGAGGTGACTGAGGCGCGCGATCTCCGCCCGTCCGGCCGGCCCGTGCAGCCTGATCGCCTCCAGCACGACGCGCCGATTGTGCGACCGGCTGCGTCCCGGATTATTGCCGATCGCCAGCCCGCCGGCACGTCCGTTTCGTTTTCTGACCATGATCGTCCCGTTTGTGCCGGCGTAATGTCAGCTCACGAAAGGATGCGAAAAGAAATAACTCAACTCAAGTGATTTAATTTATTGACTCCGCCCCGCCCTCCGCGACACGCTGGTTCAGTCTCGGGGGTTCAGCCCCGGGAAGGGCGAGTTGCAGAAAAACCGCGCGCGGGGAAGCATCCGTGCGCCCCGACAGGGAGGACAATCGGAATGCGTGGCAATCGCGGAATACTTATGGGCCTAGGCCTTGGCGTCGGCCTCATGACGACGACAGCGGCCCAGGCGGTCGAGATCGAATACTGGCAGTATGTCTATGAGACGCGCGTCGACGCGATGGACCAGTTGATCGAGCGGTTCGAGGCCGAGAACCCGGACATCACCGTCGTTCACACCACCTTCCCCTACGCCGACTATCAGACCAAGGTCGCCGCCGCGTCCATCGCCGGCATCGGGCCTGACGTGGTCCAGCTCTTCTATGGCTGGTTGGACAATTTCGTGAATGCCGGCATCGTCCAGCCGCTGCCGCAGGACGCCTTCCCGCATGAGATGATCGAGACGGAGTTCTTCCCGATCGTCGAGGCGATGAAGCGAGACGGCGAATATTACGGGCTGCCCACGGCCGTCCGGTCGCTCGCCCTCTTCTACAACAAGACGCTGTTCGAAGAGGCCGGCCTGGACCCGGAGAACCCGCCCCAGACCCTGGAGGAGTTCGTCGCCGCGGCCAAGCAGACCGTGCAGTTCGATTCCGCCGGCAACATGATCTCCGCCGGCCTCGCCATGGACATGGCCGGGCAGGACCATCAATGGTGGCGAGAGGTGCTGGTCCGCCAGTTCGGCGGCGAGCCCTATGCCGACAATTACCGCACCGTGACCTATGACAGCGAGGCGGGGCTGGAGGCGCTCCAGTTCTATATCGACCTTCAGACCGAACACGAGGTCGGGCAGGTCGGCTTCATGGACGAGGCGCAGGCCGCCTTCCGCGCCGGACGCGCCGCCATGACCATCGACGGCACCTTCCGGCTGGGATCGTTCGAGACGATCGACAGCTTCGAATGGGGCGTGACGGAACTGCCGGCCAACGCCGACGGGCTGCGGTCGAACTACGCCAGCTACTGGGCCAACGCCATCACCGCCCAGGCGGAAGGCGAGGAGTTGGAGGCGGCCGTCAAGTTCCTGACCTACATTTCCTCCCCTGAGGCGATGCAACTGTGGCTGGACGTGGTCGGCGAGCTTCCGGCCCGGCGCGAGGTCGCGCTGACGGAGGAGAACCTGTCCGACCCGATCTATGGCCCCTTCCTCAAGGCGCTCGACTACGCCCACACCACCCTGTTCGTGGATGAGGCCGCCCAGCGCCAGGTCACGATCGACATGACCAACCGCATCCTGATCGAGGGCCAGGATCCGCAGGAATCGCTGACCCAGGCCGCCGAGGCCGAGCAGGAACTGCTCGACGCCTATTACGCTCAGTAGGGTTGCAAGCGTCATGACCGACGAAACGAAAGGCGGGGCCGGGCATACGTCGCTCCGAGGCCGAGCCTGGCGCCGCCTCTCGTTGCGTCAGAAGCAGGTGGTCTGGGCGTGGACCTTCCTCGCCCTGCCCGTCCTCTTCTATTCGGTGATCCGGTTCTGGCCGACGCTGGATGCGTTTCGCCTGTCGCTCACCGACTGGAACCTGTTCCGGCCGCCGGGCTATATCGGCTTCGACAACTACATGCGGCTGGCGCAGGATCCGGTGTTCTGGGAAGTCTTCCGGAACACCTTCGCCTACCTCATTCTCGGCACGCCGGTCAGCCTGCTGATCTCCTTCACGGTAGCCTATTACCTGGACCGCGTGCGCTTCATGCACGGCTTCATCCGGGCGCTCTATTTCCTGCCGTTCCTGACGACGGCAGCCGCGATGGCCTGGGTCTGGCGCTGGTTCTATCAGCCCGTGCCCATCGGCCTCATCAACGATGTGCTGGCGAGCCTCGGCCTGCCGCAACAGCCCTTCCTGCGATCCACGACACAGGCCCTGCCGGCAGTCCTGGCACCGGCGGTCTGGGCGGGGCTGGGCTTCCAGATCGTGATCTTCATGGCCGGGCTGCGGGCGATCCCGTCCACCTATTACGAGGCGGCGCGCATCGACGGGGTGTCCGACTGGACCATCCTGACGCGGATCACCCTGCCTCTCTTGAAGCCGACCATCGTCTTCCTGGTCGTCTTCTCCTCGATCGGGTTCCTGCGGATCTTCGACCAGGTCTACAACATGACCTCCAACGATCCGGGCGGCCCCCTCAACTCCACCAAGCCGCTGGTGCTGCTGATCTACCAGACCGCCTTCAGTTCCTTCGAGATGGGCTATGCGGCCGCCCAGACGGTCGTGCTCTTCATCGTCCTGCTGGTGATCTCCCTCGTCCAGCTCCGCATCCTGAGGGATCGCTGACATGACCGCCGCTACCGACACGCTCGTCACAACCGGCGACCGGTTCCTGGGCGTCAGGATGCCGTCACCCGGCCGTATCGTCGCCTGGACGCTGCTGTTCATCGGCGGGCTGATCATGATCACGCCGCTGGCGTTCATGCTCTCCACCTCGCTGAAGCCGGCGGCCGACGTCTACGACCTGCGCCTCATCCCGCAGGACGTGACGTTCGCCAACTATGTCGACGTGCTGGCCGACGGGCGGTTCCTGCGCTGGTTCGTCAACTCCATGGGCATCGCCACCATCGTCACCCTGTCGAACGTCTTCTTCGACAGCCTGGTCGGCTACACGCTGGCGAAATACCGCTTCCGGGGCCGGTACGTCGTCTTCATCGCCATCCTGTCGACCCTGATGATCCCGACGGAGATGCTGGTCATCCCCTGGTATCTGATGGCGCGGGATTTCGGCTGGCTGGACAGCTATTGGGGCATCATGTTCCCCGGCATGATGACCGCTTTCGGCACCTTCCTGATGAAGCAGTTCTTCGAGACGGTGCCCGACGATTTCATCGAGGCGGCGCGCATCGACGGGCTGAATGAGTTCCAGATCTGGTGGCGGATCGCCATGCCGCTGGTGACGCCGGCCCTGTCGGCGCTGGCGATCTTCACCTTCCTGGGCAACTGGACTGCTTTCCTCTGGCCGCTGATCGTCACCACCAGCAAGGAGCTTTACACGCTGCCCGTCGGGCTGGCGAGCTTCGCCGTGGAGCAGGCCATCCAATGGGAGAAGATCATGACCGGCGCCAGCCTGGCGACGATCCCGACCCTGGTCGTCTTCCTTCTGCTGCAACGCTATATCGTGCGCGGCGTCATGCTGGCGGGACTCAAGGGATGAAGGACGACAGCCGCTTTCCCGACCCGGTCTACAAGGAGACCGTCCTCCGGCCGCTGTTCGACGGCGCGAAGGCGCATCATGTGGACGGGTTCAGGGCGATCGACCGCGCCCATCTGATCATGCTTGCGGAGACCGGGATCCTCGACCACCGGCAGGCTCGGGAGATCGCCCGCGCGCTGGACGCGATCGACCGGGAGGTGAATGTCGCCGACCTCACCTATACCGGCGAGGTGGAGGATTTCTTCTTCCTGATCGAAGCCGAGCTGAAAAGGCGGCTGGGACCCGACATCGCCGGCCGGCTGCACACCGCCCGGTCACGCAACGACATCGACCACACGCTGTTCAAGCTGGCGCTGAAGGCGGAGATCGACCTTCTGCTGGGCAAGGCGCGCCATCTGGCGGCGACGCTGATCGACGCCGCGGAGCGGCAGGCCGGGACGCTGATCGTCGCCTACACTCACGGCCAGCCGGCGCAGCCGACGACCTTCGGGCATTATCTGTCGGCGGTGATCGAGGTGCTGCTACGGGATATCGAACGGGTTGAGGACGCGCGGCGGATCGTCGACCTCTGCCCCATGGGAGCGGCGGCGATCACGACCTCCGGCTTTCCGATCGACCGGGAGCGCGTGGCGACGCTGCTGGGATTCAGCCGGCCGCTGGAGAACTCCTATAGCTGCATTGCGGCCGTGGATTATGTGACGGCGACCTATGGCGCGATGGAGCTGATGTTCCTGCATCTGGGCCGGCCGATCCAGGACCTTCAGTTCTGGACCAGCTTCGAGGTCGGGCAGATCTACGTGCCCAACGCCTTCGTCCAGATATCCTCGATCATGCCGCAGAAGCGCAATCCGGTGCCGATCGAGCATCTGCGCCATCTCGCCTCCCAGACTGCCGGCCGTGCGCACGCCATGCTGACGGTGATGCACAACACGCCCTTCACCGACATGAACGACAGCGAGGGCGAGACGCAGGCGATGGGATACGAGGCGTTCCGCTCCGCCTCCCGCGTGCTGGACCTGCTGGCGGCGCTGGTCGCCGATCTGCGCGTCAACGAAGCCCGGGTGGCGGAGAATATCCGCCGCAGCGCCGTCACCATCACCGAACTGGCCGACAGCCTGGTGCGGCGGGAGGGGCTTTCCTTCCGGGAGGCCCATGAAGTCGCGGCGGCCGTGGCGCGGGCGGTGACGGAGAAGGCGGGCGATCTGGGCGCGGACGGCTACGAGCCGTTTATCCGAACCTTCGAAAAGGCTGTCGGCCGCCCTTCCGCGATCGACGCCGGAACCTTCGCGGAGATCGTGTCGCCGGAACATTTCGTCGCCGTCCGCGACCGTTTCGGCGGCCCGGCGCCGAAGCCGCTTGCCGCCGCGCTGGACGGCTACCGCAGCCGGCTTTCCGGCTTCGACGAGACGGCGCGCGCGGCGGAAGAGCATGAGAAGACGGCCGCGAGGGAGCGGTCCGACCGCTTCGCAGCCCTGATGGGAGAGGAATAATGGCCGTCATCGAACTGACGAAGCTGGTCAAGAAATACGGCAAGGTGACCGCCGTCCACGGCATCGACCTGACGGTGCAGGATGGGGAGTTCGTCGTCCTGGTCGGGCCATCGGGCTGCGGCAAGTCGACGACGCTGAGGATGATCGCGGGGCTTGAGGACATCTCCAGCGGCGACATCCGGATCGACGGGCAGGTGGTGAACCAGCGCGAGCCCAAGGAGCGGAACATCGCGATGGTGTTCCAGAACTATGCGATCTATCCGCATATGAGCGTGGCGAAGAATATCGGGTTCGGGCTCCATACCGCGAAGCTGTCCCCGGCGGAGAAGCGGGAGCGGATCGAGAAGACGGCCGCGGTCCTGGGGCTGGAGGATCTTCTGGAGCGTCGCCCGGCCGAGCTTTCGGGCGGCCAGCGCCAGCGGGTGGCGATCGGGCGCGCCATGGTGCGCGATCCCGCCGCCTTCCTGTTCGACGAGCCGCTGTCCAACCTGGACGCGCAGCTTCGCGCCCAGATGCGGCTGGAGATCAAGAAGCTTCACCAGCGGCTGGGCACGACCATCGTCTTCGTGACCCACGACCAGGTGGAGGCGATGACGCTGGCCGACCGGATCGTCGTGATGCGGGACGGCCATATCCTGCAGGTCGGCACGCCGACCGAGATCTATGAGAATCCCGTCGACGTGTTCACAGCGCGCTTCATCGGCAGCCCGACCATGAACCTGCTGCCCGCGCGCCTTTCCGGAGAGGGCGGCGCGCCCTCCGTCGAGATCGGCGGGCGGAAGGCAGCCCTTCCGGCGTCCGCGCTGGTCGGGGAAGCAGTGGCGGGCCGGGACATCCTGCTGGGCGTCCGGCCGCAGGATTTGACGGTGGCCCCGCCGGTCGACGGCGGGACCGGTGCGCTCTCGCTCCAGGGCATGGTCACGGTGATCGAGCCGCTGGGATCGGAGGCGCTGGTGCATCTGGAGGTGGACGGCGCGCCGCTTATCGCCACGGCCCCGCCCAAGGGCGTCCCCTCGCCGGGCGACCGCGTGCAGGTGCGGGCCTCGACGGAGGCGCTCTACTTTTTCGACAAGGCAAACGAACGGGCGCTCGGCCGCCGATGAGCAATGACAGGAATTCCCGTGGGGCCGTTCTTTCGATCGGCCGCATCTATTGCGATCTGGTGTTCACGGGGCTGAAGGCCTTGCCGGCGCTGGGCCGCGAGCGGTTCGCCGAGGATGTGGCGATCACGCCGGGCGGCGGTGCGTTCATCGTCGCGGCGCATCTGGTCGCGCTCGGCCGTCCGGCGCGGCTCGTCTCACGCCTGGGCGTCGATCCGCTGTCGCTCGCGCTGGAGCAGCCTTTGTCCTGGAGCGGGGTCGACCTCGCCTTCGTCGAACGCGCGCCCGACGCCGGCCCGCAACTGACCGTCGCCATGGTGCAGGAGGGGGAGCGCGGCTTCCTCTCCCGCAGGGCCGGGCGCGCGCTGCCCGCGACGCTCGACGCCGCCCTCTCCTCCCCCGGCGTCCGGCACCTTCACATCGCAGAATACGCGACGCTGGATGAGATTCCGGATCTGGTCCGCCGCGCCAAGGCGAAGGGCCTGTCGGTGTCGCTGGACCCGAGCTGGGATGACCGGCTGATCGGCGATCCCGGCCTGATGGAACGCTGCGCAGGGGTGGACATCTTCCTGCCCAACGCGGAGGAGGCCAGTGCGATAACCGGCGCGGAGGACGCGGAGGAAGCCCTGACGATCCTGGCCGGACGCTTCCCGGCCGCCGCCGTCAAGCTGGGCAAGGACGGCGCGGTGGCGGAAGCCGGCGGCCGTCGCTTCCGCAAACCGGCTCCGCCCACCACCGCCATAGACACGACCGGCGCGGGCGACGCCTTCGACGCCGGCTTCATCGACGGGTGGCTGGACGGGCGCGGCCTGGCCGACTGTCTGGACGCCGGCGTCCGCCGGGGCAGCCTGTCCGTCCAGACCGTCGGCGGCATCGCCATCGCGGAGCCCGCCGCCGCGCTCAAACGGTCGGCGGTTTAGGCGGCCTTCACGCCGCCAGACGCTCGATCAGCCTTTCCATGAAGGCTTCGCATTCGGCGAGCTGGGACAATTCGATGAATTCGTCCGGCTTGTGGGCCTGGTCGATGTCGCCGGGCCCACAGATGACGGTCGGGATGCCGCCGCGCTTCTGGAACAGCCCGCCTTCGGTGCCGAAGGCGACCTTGCCGAAATCGTTCCGGCCGGTGAGTTGGCTGACCATCTGGGCGACCTCGGCGTCCGGCTCCGTATCCAGGCCGGGGATCGAGGAGATCACCTCCCAGCTGAAGCCGGCCTCCGGATCGATCGCCTTCATCTCCGGCTCCAGCTCCGTCGCCGCGAAGGCCTTCACCTCGGCCACCATCTCCTCCAGATCGTCCTGGGGGATGGCCCGTATCTCGAAATCGACGCGGCAATCCTTGGGCACGATGTTGAGCGCCGTGCCGCCAGCGATGATGCCGGTATGGACGGTGGTGTGGGCGACGTCGAAAAGCTGGTCGTACGGTCCCATCGCCGCCTTGCGCCGCGCCATCCGCCGCAGGAAGGAGACCAGCTCCGCCGCATATTCCACCGCGTTCACCCCCTGCGGGGCCAGCGAGGAATGGCAGGACGACCCGCGCACCCGGACGCGCATGTTCACCTTGCCCTTGTGGGCCAGCATCAGCCGCATCCGCGTCGGCTCGCCGACGATGCACATCTCCGGCCGGACCGGCAGGGCGGGCAGATCGTCGATCAGCCGGCGGACGCCGATGCAGCCGATCTCTTCGTCATAGGAGAGCGAGAGATGCACCGGCTTCTTCAGGTTCGCCGCAGCGAAGCGCGGGACGAAGGCCAGTATCACCGCGACGAAGCCCTTCATGTCGGTCGCGCCCCGGCCGTAGACCCGACCTTCCCTCTCCGTCAGGTCGAACGGGTCGCTGCTCCAATTCTGGTCGTCGACCGGCACCACGTCGGTATGGCCGGAAAGCACGACTCCCGGAACGTCGGCAGGCCCGATGGTGGCGAACAGGTTCGCCTTCAGCCCGGTGTCGTCATAGGTCAGCCGGGAATCGATGCCATGCCCGGCCAGATAGTCCGCGACATGGCGGATGAGATCCAGGTTGCTGTCGCGGCTGACGGTGGGGAATCCGACCAGGCGTTTCAGCATGTCCAGGCTGAGGGGCCTGGTGTCTGTGGTGGTCACGACAGCGCCCCTTCCTTGACGGCGCGGGGCTCGCAATGTTCGCGGGCATAGCCGACGATGGCGTCGATCAGACGGGTCACATCCTGCTGGAGACGGGCGAAGCCGGCCGACCGCTCGAACGTCGTCTCGTCCATATAGAGCTTGCGGTTGATCTCGACCTGGAGGCTGTGCCTTCCCTTCGCCGGATCGGAATAGGCCCGGACAAGCTCCACGCCCTTGTAGGGATCGTTGACCTTCACCTCGTAGCCCATGGCGGCGATCTCCCGCCGCACGAATTCCGTGAAGGCCGGATCGGCGGTCGTGCCGTCCCTGTCGCCCAGCACGAAGTCCGCCCGCGCGACGCCCGCCCCCTCCGGCGAGGTGACGGAGCTGACCGCCGGCATCGAATGGCAGTTGATGTGCCAGACGCGGCCGAACCGGGCATGCCGAGCATCCAGCGCCTGCTTCAGCAGGTCATGGTAGGGCCGCCAGAAGGAGTCGATCCGGTTGCGGGTTTCGGCGACCGTCAGCTTCCGGTCGTAGATCTGATGATCGGGCGGGCAGATGCGCCAGATCAGCCCCTGGCCGTTCCGGGTCTTCACGCCGGGCGCCAGCGGTTCCGGCCATGCTTCCGCCAAGAGGTCGGGATCGAGGTCGGCCAGGGTGCGGTTGGCGTCCATGTAGCTGCGCGGGAACAGGCCGCACAGGAAAGCCGCCCCGCGCGAGGGCGCAGCCCCGAAGAGTTCATCGACATAGGTGTCCTCGGCCTTCCGCAGAATGGAAAGCGGGATGGCGTAGCCGTAATCGTCCGGATAGAGAACTCCGCTGTGCGGCGAGTCGAAGACCGCCGGGGCGGCATCGCCGCCGCCATCCTCGAACGTCAGGACGCCTTCGATTTCCTGCTTCATCTTCAATGGTTCTCGTCGTTGAGGTGACAGGCGGAGAGCCGCCCGGGGGCGATCTCCTTCAGCGCCGGACGTTCGCGACGGCAGCGCTCGGTCGCGAACGGGCAGCGGGGATGGAAATGGCAGCCGGACGGCGGGGCCATGGGCGAAGGAATCTCGCCCTTGATCGGCTCGAACCGGCGGCGACCGACGCTGATTCGCGGCATCTCCGCCAGCAGCGCCCGGGTGTAGGGATGGTTCGGCTCACGGAACAGCTCATCCGTCGGCGCGCTTTCCACGACGCGCCCCAGATACATGATCACCGTCCGGTCGGAGATATGCTCGACCACGCCCAGATCATGGCTGATGAACAGGTAGGTCAGGTCGAACTCTTCACGCAGCTTCATGAAGAGGTTGAGGACCTGGGCCTGGATCGACACGTCCAGCGCGGCGACGGCTTCGTCGCAGACCAGGAATTCCGGCTTCACCGCCAGCGCCCGGGCGATGCCGATCCGCTGCCGCTGTCCGCCGGAGAACTGATGCGGATAGCGCCGCCTGTAGGCCGGGTCGAAGCCGACGCGCAGCAGCACGTCGTCGATGTAATCGTCAAGCTCGGCCCGGCCGACGACGCCATGGTAGAGCGGCGCCTCGCCCACGATCTCCCGCACCCGCTTGCGCGGGTTGAGGGACGCGAACGGGTCCTGGAAGACCATCTGGACGGCGACCTTGGCGGCCCTGGCCTCCACGCCGGACAGGGAGGCAGTCTCCCGCCCGCGGAACTTCACGCTGCCGCTGGTCTGGGGCAGGATTCCGGCGACGATCCGGCCCAGCGTGGACTTTCCGCAGCCGGATTCGCCGACGAGTCCCACCACCTCACCCTTGGCGATGCTGAGGTCGACGCCGTCCAGCGCATGCACCACCCGCCGGTCGATCCGCGCGCCCAGCCGGCTGGCGATCTTTTCCGCCAGCCCGGCCTTGCGGGAAAACCGCTTGGCGACGGAGTCGAGTTCGATCAATGCGTCTGTCATCACGCGCCCTCGACCAGCGGATGGAAGCAGCGGACGGCATGTCCTTCTATTGGCGTCGTCTCGGCCGGGGTTTCCTCGCATTGCTCCGTCGCGCGATTGCATCGCGGGCGGAACGGGCAGCCCTTCGGCAGGTCGAGGAGAGAGGGCGTCATGCCGGGGATCTGGTTCAGCATCGCGCCCCGCCGGTTGCGGCTGGGGACCGAATCCATCAGCCCGCGCGTATAGGGGTGGAGCGGATGTTCGATCACCTGCGCCGCGTCGCCGCTGTCGACGATGCGGCCGGCGTACATCACCGCGATCTTGTCTGCGAGGCCGGAGACGACGGCGAGATCATGGGTGATCCAGATGAGCGCCGTGCCCGACCGCTCGCAGAGCTTCTGCACCTCGAACAGGATCTGCGCCTGGATCGTCACGTCCAGCGCCGTCGTCGGCTCGTCCGCCACGATCAGGTCCGGCGAGTGCAGCAGAGCGATGGCGATCGCCACACGCTGGCGCATGCCGCCGGAGAACTGGTGCGGATAGGCCTTCAGCCTTTCCTCCGGAGAGGCGATGCCGACCTGCCCCAGCGCGTCGCGAGCGCGTTCCACGGCGGCGCGGTGACCGACCCTCTCATGGGCCTGTATCGCCTCCACCATCTGCGTCTCGATCCGCAGGACGGGGTTCAGCGTCATCATCGGATCCTGGAAGATCATCGCGATCCGCCGGCCGCGGAGCTGGCGCAGCCTGCTTTCGCGAACGCCGACAAGTTCCTGCCCCTGAAAGCGGACTGAAGAACCTTCGATAATGCGTCCCGGCTCGTCCACCAGACCGAGGATGGAGAAGCCCGTCACCGACTTGCCGGAGCCGGATTCGCCCACGAGCCCCAGCACCTCGCCGCGCCCGACCGTGAAGCTGACCCCGTCCACCGCCTTGACCACGCCGGCGCGCGTGAAGAAGTGCGTGCGCAGGTTTTCGACCGCCAGGGTCGCGTCATTCGTGCCCATCGCCGCCGTCCTATCTCTGAAGCCGGGGGTTGAGGACGTCGCGCAACTGGTCGCCGACCAAGTTGATGCTGACGATCGTGATCACCAGTGCGATGCCGGGATAGATGCTGATCCACATATGGCCGCTCAGCAGGTAGTCGAAGCCGTTGGCGATCAGCATGCCCAGCGACGGCTCCGTCACCGGAACGCCGACGCCGAGGAAGCTGAGCGTCGCCTCCAGCGCGATCGCGTGGGCGACCTGGACCGTGGCGACCACGATCAGCGGCGGCAGGCAGTTCGGCATCAGGTGGCCGAGCACGATGCGCCGATGATCAAGGCCGAGGCAGGTCGCCGCCTCGATATATTCCCGCTTCCTTTCGACCAGCGCGGCGCCCCGGATCGTGCGGGCGTAGTAGGCCCACTGCACCGCGACCAGCGCGATCACCACCTTGTCCACCCCCTTGCCGAGAATGGCGAGCAGGATCAGCGCCAGCAGGATCGACGGAAAGCCGAGCTGCAGATCGACGACCCGCATCACCAGCGAATCGACCTTGCCGCCGAAATAGGCGGCGGTGAGGCCGGCGACGATGCCGATGGCCAGCGCGATGACCGTACTGGAGACGCCGACGCCTAAGCTGACGCGCAGCCCGTAGAGGATCGCGCTCAACATGTCGCGCCCCTGATCGTCGGTGCCCAGCCAGTAGACCATGCCCTCGAAGCTTTCCGACCCCGGCGGCAGCATGCCGTCGAGGATGCTGAGCTGCGCCAGATCGTAGGGATTCTGCGGCGCCACCAGAGGAGCGAACACAGCCAGAAGAATCAGCAGGACGAAGATTGCGAGGCTGGCGACGGCGATCTTGCTGCGCGCGAAGTCCCGGACGATGCGCCCCAGCGGCGTCTCGCCCCGGCCCGGCTTGGGACCGGTGGCTACGTCGGTCATGACGATTCTCCGGTGAGCCGGACCCTGGGATCCAGGAGCGAATAGATCAGGTCGACGATGAAGTTGATCGCGACGAAGAGGACGACGGTGAGCATCAGGTAGGCGACGACCACCGGCCGGTCGAGATGGAGGATGCTGTCGATCAGAAGCTTGCCCATTCCGGGCCAGGCGAAGACCGATTCCGTCACCACCGCGAAGGCGATGACCGACCCCAGCTCCAGCCCCAGCACCGTGACCACCGGGATCAGCATGTTCTTCAGCACATGGACGAGGACGATGCGCCGGGAGGTCAGCCCCTTGGCCCGGGCGAAGCGGATATAGTCCTGCTGGATCACCTCCCGCGTTCCCGCCCGCGCCAGCCGGATCACCAGCGAGGTCTTGAAGAGGGCGAGGTTGACCGCCGGGAGGATCAGGTGAGAGAGGCCGTCGAGGGTGAGGAAGCTGACGGGGACGCCGAGAAGCTCCACCGTCTCGCCGCGCCCGGTCGCCGGCAGCCAGCCCAGCTTGACCGCGAATATGACCATCATCAGCAACCCGACCCAGAAGGTCGGCAGGCTGAATCCCAGAATGGAGCCGGCCATGATCGACTTGCCGGCAACGCCGTTCGGCCGCAGCCCGGCGATGATGCCGAGCGGAATGCCGACCAGGATGGCGATCAGCATGGCCGTAAATGCCAGTTCCATCGTGGCCGGAAGCCGGTCGAGGATCAGCGTCACCGCGGACACGTTATGGACGAAGGAAACGCCGAGATCGCCCTGGATGGCGTTGGCCAGGAACACCCAGAGCTGTTCATGCAGCGGCCGGTCGAGCCCCAGCCGGGCGACGGCCGCGGCGATCTCCTCCTGGGTGGCGTCGGGGCTGATCATCAGAGCGATCGGGTCGCCGATCGCGTAGACGCCCAGAAAGACGATCACCGCCATCACCACCATCACGGCAATGCTCTGGAAGGTGCGGTTGATGAGGTAGACAAGCACGTCTTCGAGTTCCTGTGCTGCCTGTTGAGCGGGCGTGGGGCTTCCTGGACGTCATGTCCGGCAGGGAAGGAGGCGGGCGGCGCCGGGTGGGAAACTGGCGACCGCCCGCCTTCTCCGGTCATCCCCTCCCCCCATTGAAGGAGGGAGGGGGTTGGCGCAACGGCGTTATTCGACCGCCGTGATGCCGGTGACCAACGTCATCTGGTCGACGCGCGGCTCATAGCTGAGCCCCTTACGCATCGCCCAGGGCGTCACTTCGTAGTGGATCGGCAGGATGCCGTAATCCTGGATCACCAGCGCACCCGCCTCCTGAAGCAGCGCCTCACGCGCTGCGTCGTCGACGGTCCGGAGTGCTTCCGTCAGCGCGGCGTCCATCTCCGGGTTGGAGTAGCGGCCGCGGTTGGTGCCGCCATACCCGATCTCCGGGTTGGGGGTGGCGACCAGCGCCTTCAGCGGCGAGGAGGCCTCGCCCGTGCCGCTCGACCAGCCCGCCAGGTAGGTGCTGAACTCGTAATTGTTCCTGCGGGAGAAGAAGACGCTCTTGGTCTGGGCGTCGACGGTCACGTCGATGCCGATCCGCGCCCACATCTGGGCCACCGCCTGGGCGATCCGCTCATCGTTGATGTAGCGATCGTTGGGGGTGCCGAGCACCAGCCCGAAGCCATCCGGATAGCCGGCATCGGCCAGAAGCTGCTGCGCGCCTTCCGGATCGTAGGGCTCGACCTCCAGTTCCTCATTGTAGCCGAACAGGCCGGGGGCTACGAGCTGGCTCGCCGGCTCGGCGACGCCGCCCATGATCCGCGCGGCGATGGCCTCGCGGTTGATCGCCTTGGACAGCGCCTCGCGGACCCGTACGTCCTGGAGCGGGTTCTGATCCCCGGTCCCGGTGATGCCGGGCGAGGTGTTGGAGAACTGGTCCATGTGGATGTAGATCACCCGGTTGGACAGGCCCTGAACGACGGTAACGTCGTCCCTGTCCCGCAACATCTCCAGATCCTGGAGCGGCGGGTTCTCGATCAGATCGACGTCGCCGGCCAGCAGCGCAGCGACCCGCGGGCCGTCCTCGGTGATGGGACGCATCTCCACGCGGTCCCATTCCGGCTGCTCGCCCCAGTAATCTTCGTTGGCCTCAAGGACGATGCGGGCGCCCCGCACGAATTCGACGAACTTGTAGGGGCCCGTGCCGACCGCCAGTTCGCCGCTGTTGAAGGCCTCCGTCTCCGGGTATTCGCTCACGCCCTCGCAACCGTCGGGACCGAACGTCACCTCGCCCACGCCCGCCGTCTCGGCGGAAATGATCCCGAAGGTGCTGAGATCGTTGGCCAGCAACGGATAGGGTTCGGCCGTGTGGATGATCAGCGTGTAGGGGTCCGGCGTCTCGACCGCCTGGATGGCCTTGGAATAGACGGCGAAGGAGGACGGGCTGTTCGGAACGTTGGGGATGCGGCAGAAGGTGAAGACCACATCGTTGGCCGTGAAGTCCGTGCCGTCATGGAATTTCACGCCCTCGCGGAGCTTGAATTCCCAGGTCGTGTCGCTGGTCGGTTCCCAGGAGACGGCGAGTTCCGGCGTCAGGGTCTGGTTTACATCCTGACCGATCAGCCCTTCGAAGATATGACGTCGCAGGGCGTTGTTCGGCGTCAGGTTGTGATAGTGCGGGTCGATCGAGCTAGGTTCGGCGGCGAGGCCGATGGTGAGCTCCTGCGCCGCGGCGGTGCCGGCGGACGCGACCATGACGCCGGCCAGCGTGGCGGCCGCGAGATATCGTCGCTTCATTAATCTTCCTCCCTTGATTCATCGGTTCGATGACGAGTTTTCGCGCCTTGTTCTCGCGGGCGCTTCCGTCCGATCAGGTCAAGGTAGAAGCCGCACATCCATAGCGTCAAATTCGTTTTATTTCTCTTTTCATACGGAAATGCTATGAACCGCCGATGACACTCAAGGTCCGGCAGATCGAGGCGTTCCGCGCCGTGATGCTCACAGGCAGCGTGACCGCCGCCAGCGATCTGCTGGCGATATCACAGCCTTCCGCCAGCCGGCTGATCGCCGATCTGGAGCAGGCGACGGGACTTCCTCTCTTCATCCGCGACAAGCGCCGGCTGACGCCGACGCCCGAAGCGCTGCTGCTGCTGGAGGAGGTCGACCGGCTGTTCCTCGGCCTCGACACGATTACCGAACGGGTCCGACAGATCCGCGACCGGGGTAGCGGGCAACTCCGCCTCGCCTGCCTGCCCACCTTCTCGTCCAGCTTCCTGCCGAAGGTGGTGAAATCCTTCGCCGACGCGCATCCCGATGTTGCGCTGACCGTGGTGACGCGCGGATCGGGCGTGGTGGTCGACTGGGTCGCGGACCGCCGCGTCGATTTCGGGATCGCCATCCGCCCGACCGACCTGCCGGGGGTGGAGAGCGAGCTTCTGATCGACACGGCGCTGGTCTGCGCCATGCCGGCCGGCCACCGGCTGGCGCGGAAGAAGGTGATCGAGCCGCACGATCTGGACGGCGAGGATTTCATCGGCCTCAACGACGACCGCCTGTCCTGGGACCGCGCCGACCAGATATTGGGGGAAGCCGGCGTCCGGCCGAAGATCAGGGTCACGACCCAGCGGGCCTATGTCGCCTACGGCCTTGTGGCCGAAGGGCTGGGCGTGGCGTTGATAGAGCCGTTCACCGCGCCGCTGTTCTACGGCCGGGGCGTCGTCGCCCGCCCCTTCCGCCCGCGCATCCCGCTACAGTTCCACCTCTTCTTCCCGATCGCCCGCCCGCGATCCGCGATGGTGCGAAGCTTCTGCGGCTATCTCACCCACCATGTGCGGGAACATGCACGGGGATTGCCGGGGGGTTGAGGAATTGTTCTGGCGCTTCCGCCTGCTTCCGCGCATGACAGAGGTTCACCACCTCTATCTTCGGCAGATCATCGGATGTATGATTCCAGTCCCTTCTTGGAGGGACGAGCCATGCCGATGTATCTGACGCGTTTCAGTTACACGCCCGAAACCTGGGCACGCTTGGTGAAGAATCCCGAGGATCGACGCGCGGCGGCGCGCCAGTACATCGAATCCGTGGGCGGCAAGTTGCACGGCTTCTGGTACGCCTTCGGCTCGCGCGACGGCTACAATCTCTGGGAAGCGCCTGACAACGTGTCGATGGCCGCCGTGGCCATTGCCATCGGCGGGGGCGGTGCGCTTTCGAAGTTCGAAACCACGCCGCTTTTGTCGGTCGAGGAAACGCTTGATGCGCTCAGTCGCGCCCAGTCGATCGGCTACAGGAAGCCCGGCGCTTGACGCCCCTCCCGTCATCGAGTTTCGCCAGCGATAGCATGGGCGTCGCAGAGTACACGCATGAGGAAATGGTGACACCTGCCATTCCCGTCGTGATCGCCACGGCCCGCACCGGGATGTCTGGCATCGCTCACTCGACCCGGTCGATGCCCGAAACCGGCCAGCGACGCCAACTGGGAGTGTCCGGGTATGCAGCGAACCATCATCCTCGCGGCTCTCGCTCTCGCGGCCCTCGTCGTCGCGGCCGCAATCCGGACGGCGCCCCTGGAAGCCCAGGATGAAATCGACTTCGTCCTTATAGAAGGCGGCAGCTTCCTCATGGGGTCCGAGCAGCACTATCCCGAGGAGGGGCCGAGGCGGCGCGTCACCGTCGATCCCTTCCTGATCGGCCGCACCGAAGTGACAAACGCCCAGTTCGCCGCTTTCGTCGAGGCGACCGGCTACGTCACGACCGCCGAGCGCAGCATCGACCCCGCCCTGCACCCGACCTGGCCGGAGGAACTGCTTGTCCCCGGCTCCATGGTATTCGCGCAGCCGTCTGGGCCCGTCGACATGTCCGACATGACCGGCTGGTGGCGCTACGTGCCGGATGCCGACTGGCGTCACCCGTCCGGTCCCGGCAGCACGATCGAGGGGCTGGAGGATCACCCCGTCGTCCAGGTCTCGCCCGAGGACGCCGAAGCCTATGCCGCCTGGGCCGGCGGCAGGCTGCCCACGGAGGCTGAATGGGAATTCGCCGCCCGCGGCGGGCTGGAGGGTGCGGCCTATAGCTGGGGAGAGACATACGACCCGTCGCAGGGGTGGAAGGCCAACAGCTGGCAGGGGCCTTTCCCCGCCGTCGATCTGGTCAAGGACGGGCATCACGGCACCGCGCCCGTGGGATCGTTCCAGCCGAACGGGTACGGGCTGTCGGATATGGCGGGCAATGTGTGGGAATACGTGACGGACTGGTGGGTGCCGGGCCACCCTTCCACGGAGCAGAGAAATCCCTCAGGTCCTCCGGAAATGCTGGCCGTCCGGTTCGCCAGCCCGGATATCGGCGCGATGCGGGTCGTCAAGGGCGGCTCGTGGCTCTGCGCGCCATCCTACTGCCTGCGATATCGCCCGGCGGCGCGGCAGCCGGCGGAGCGCGGCGTCGGCTCCAACCACATCGGCTTCCGGATAGCGATGGACGTCGAATGAATTCACATCCGGCAAGAACCCAGACACGGAGGATGTCATGATCAGCATATCCCGGACCCTCGCCATGGCTTCCACACTCGCGCTGCTCGGATGCGCCGGCGGCAACCCGCTCGACACCGGCACGGACGCCGAGCGCGCCGCCGCCTTGCAGACCGAATGCCGGAGCGCGCTCAACGAGCTCTATGCCGAAGCGCCGCAGGCCCGGAGCATCGCCGAGGATTCCGAGGGCGTCCTTGTGTTCCCGAACGTCGTGAAGGCAGGTCTGGTCATCGGCGGCGAGAGCGGCAATGGCTGCCTGATTCAGAACGGCGAGATCGTGGACTACTACAACAAGAGCGGCGGATCGTTCGGCTTCCAGGCCGGCGCCCAGAGCCGCTCCGAAGTCCTGATGTTCATGAGCGACGCCGCGCTCGACAAGCTGGAAAACCGCGCGGGGCTGGAGTTCGGCGTCGATGCGTCGGCGGCGGTCGTCGAGGTCGGAGCCGGCGGCGCGATCGACACCACCAACATCAACAGCGACATCCTTGCCTTCATCTTCGGCGAGGCAGGGCTTATGGCGGCCGCCACGCTCGAGGGCTCCAAGGTGACCAAGCTCGACTGGACAAGCTGACCAGCCAGGGCGTCGGCGGCGGCATGGAGAAGAGAACGTCGATGGGTTGCATCTGGTACGGCGCAGCGATCCTCCTGAGCCTTGCCAGCGCAAGCGCCGCGGCACAGGACGCGACGCGGCCCCGAGGGGCTGAGCATCCGCGCGATCGTGACGTTCCTGTTCCCCCGATGAGCGGCGATCGGAAATTCCTGATCGTGCCGGCCATTCTTCTGATCCTCGCCGGTTGCGGCGATCCGCTGCCGCGCCTGAACGCGGTGCCCGCCGCCGAGGAGGAAAAGGCGACCATTCCCGACATGGCCGACATCCGCTATTGGGGCGATAATGCCGATCCGGCGGCTTTCATCCAGGCGACCGAAGACGCCTATGACCGCGAACTGGCGCTGTATGGCGGCACGGAGCATCAGGACGCGCTCCCCCCGGCGCACTTCCTGGCGATCTCCGGCGGTGGAGAGAACGGCGCCTTCGGCGCTGGCCTGCTGGTGGGCTGGACGGCGGCGGGTACGCGGCCGACGTTCAAGGGCGTCACCGGCATCAGCACGGGCGCGCTCACCGCGCCCTTCGCCTTCCTCGGCCCCGCCTATGACGATGAGCTCAAGGAGGTCTACACCACGATCTCCGCCAAGGACGTGCTTCAGCCGCGCGGCTATCTCGCGGTCGTGTTCCAGGACGCCATCGCCGACAACACGCCGCTCCGGCGAACGATCGCCCGCTATGTCGATCAGGCGATGCTCGATGAGATCGCCGCCGAGCATGCGAAGGGGCGGATTCTCCTGATCGGGACCACGAACCTGGATGCGCGACGGCCGGTAATCTGGGATATCGGCAAGATTGCCGCGAGCGGCCATCCGGGGGCGCTCGATCTGGTCCGGGACATACTGGTCGCCTCGGCGGCGATCCCGGGTGCCTTTCCGCCGGTGATGATCGATGTCGAACTCGACGGCCGGACATACGAGGAGATGCATGTCGATGGCGGCGCCAGCGCGCAGGTGTTCGTGTACCCGCCATCGATCGACATACATGCGCGCGACGCCGAGAGAGGCATCGAACGGGAACGCCACCTCTACGTCATCCGCAACGCCCGGCTCGATCCGGACTGGGCGCAGGTCGAGCGGCGCACCTTCAGCATTCTAGAACGCACGGTTTCGTCGCTGATCCAGACCCAGGGGTGGGCGACCTCTACCGAATCTACCTGGCCGCGCAGCGCGACGATATCGACTTCAACCTCGCTTATATGCCAGAAAGTTTCACGACCCCGCCCGAGGAGCCGTTCGACACCGAATATATGCGTGAGCTTTTCCAGGTCGGGTACGACATGGCCATCCATGGCTACCCCTGGGCCAAGGCCCCGCCCGGCTACGCGGCGCCGCAGGTCGAGCCGCCCCTGCCCGCGCCCACGCATGACCCACGGCCCATCGCGGCCGGTAATCCAGGCTAGACAACCGAATGGGGATTACGATGAAAGCCCTCAAGACCCTCCTGATATCGTCCATGATCGTGGCGGCGGCCGGCGCCGCCCATGGCCAGATGGGATTCAGCGCCGCCGGGGCCGGTATTGAGCTCAGCGACGCAGACAGGGGATTGCTGGAGCAATCGATCCATTCCGTGCTCCAGGCCGGCGAGGTCGGCGCGGTGGATTCCTGGCAGAATCCCGAAACCGGAATTTCGGGGCAATCCACGCTCCTGGAGACCTACACCGAGGGCGACACGTCCTGCGGCCGGGTCGACTTCCAGATCAAACGGCGCGATCGGGTCGCACTGTTCGACCTTCGGTTCTGCCAGCGGCCGGACGGCACCTGGGGCATCGCCGGATGAACGATGCGTCGAGGGCGAGATGGCCGGCAAGATGGCAGGCGGGCGGCCGCGCGGCGCTGCTGGGCCTCGTCCTGCTGCTGGGCGTCGGTTCGGCAGAGGCGGCCGACGCCGATGTCGCGGCCCCGCCGCCCGATGGCCAGACCGATGGTCGGGTCGACGCGCTGCTTCAGGCATTTCCGCAGGGCATGACGCCGGAGCAGCTCGACGCGACGCTGGCCGTCATGGACGATCAGGCGGTCCGCGACGCGCTGCGCGACCGTCTTCTGGCCGAGATCGACCGGCGGTCCGCCGCGCCGCCGGCGGAGATGCCGCTGGCGTTCTACGGCCGGCGGCTTGAATGGATCGCCGCCGCCTATCCGGGCTTGCCCACGGCCATGGCCGATGCCTTCGCCCGGCCGCACGGGCAAGACGCGCCGGTCAGCCCGCGCCGCCTGATCCTGGGGCTCGCCCTCATCCTCGGCGTCGGGACCGTGGTCATGCTGCTCGTCCGGCGAATCTTCGCCGCGCGCCGGCGGCGGCTGGCGGTGCGGCCGGACATGCGTCGCGCGCAGAAACTATCGTATCAAGGCTTGCGCCTGATCCTCGACTTGATCGAGATCGCTGCCTTCCTGGCCGGCGCCCTGATCGCCTATGCGCTGATGCGGCCGCCCCACCCGGCGGCGCCGGCGATCCTGTTCCTGGTGCTGAACGCCGCGACCGTCGTACTCGTTGTCGAACGGGCCGCCACCTTTCTCTGCGACCCGCGACAGCCGGACCTGCGGCTCATTCCCATCGCGGACGCCCCTGCCCGCGCCCTGCACCGGACCATCGTCACCGTCGTCCTTTTGACGGTGGTCGTCGCGACGATCGTCCGGCTCTTCGCCACGCTCGGCATGGCGCCCGACGCCACGATCGCGCTGGCGCTGCCTTTGAGCGTCATCCCGTTCGCCTATCTCCTGACGCTTATCTGGCGCCACCGCCACGCGATCACGACGGCGATCGCCGACCGGCTGAGGCTCGACCTGCGGGATGCGCCGATTCTCGGGGCCTGGCCGGTCATGGCGACCGCCTATCTGTGCGGCCTCTGGGTGGTCGTCGCCGACGCCGCGATCCGCCAGCAGCCGGAGACCGGAGTACGGGCGCTGACGAGCCTGCTGATCGTCGTCGCCGTGCCGATCCTGGCGTTGCTGATCCAGAGCCCGATCGTCCGGTTCTACGAGGGGAGTTCCGCCGGGCCGGCCGCCGCGGACCAGCCGCCCGCGATGGACGAGTACGGCGACCCCCTGCCGACGGCCTCGGCCGCGCCCGCCGATCCCGGCGCGGCAGGCCATGTCAACCGGCTGATGCGCGCGGTGTGGGTGGTGCTGATCTTCCTCGCCGTGATTCTAACAGCGCGGCTCTGGGGCTATGATCCGTCGCAGCATGAAGGCTTCGCCGGCATTGCGGTGCGCGCCCTGTTCCAGATCGGCATCGTGCTGCTGCTGGCCTATGTCGGCTGGGCGCTGATCGTCCATTGGATCGACCGCACGCTGGACCGCGCCAGCCAGAGGGATGACGAAATCCGCGCCCATCGGCTGGCGACGCTTCTTCCCCTGCTGCGCAAGTTCCTGCTGGTCGTCATGATCATCGTCGTGGCGATGGTCATGCTGTCGTCGCTCGGCATCGAGATCGGGCCGCTCCTCGCCGGGGCCGGGGTCGTGGGGCTTGCGATCGGGCTCGGCGCGCAATCGACGATCGCCAACATCCTGGCCGGCGTGTTCTTCCTGCTCGAAGACGCGTTCCATATCGGCGACTATGTCGAGGTTGGCTCGCTACGCGGGACGGTCGAGGGAATCTCGCTACGGTCCCTGAGGCTGCGCCACCATCGCGGCGCGGTGCATACGCTGCCCTTCGGGCAGATTCCCGCGCTGACCAACTACACGCGCGACTGGGCGCTGGTCAGGCTGGAATTCCGGGTTTCACCGGAAACTGATCTCGCGCTGGTGAAGAAGCTGGTCAAGGATATCGGCAAAGAACTTTCCGCCGATCCGGAGCTTGGCCCGTCCTTCATCCAGCCGCTGAAGTCCCAGGGCGTGCGCCGGGTGGAGGACAACGCGCTGATCGTCGGCATCAAGTACATCGCCAAACCCGGCCAGCAGTTCGTCATTCGCCGCGAGGCCTACAGCCGCCTGATCCAGGCGTTCAACGACCATGACATCGACCTGGTCGGCCAGGGCGTCGTGGTCAAGGTCGAAGGACAGGATGCGCTGAGCCAGGTTGTCGGGGCGGCCGCGTCCGGAGCGATCAAAGAGGGCGAACAGAAAAAGACCGACATGCCCTGAGGGAGCAGACCAAGCATCGTGAGGAGGCACAGATGAGACCCGATCGTTGCTGCATTTGGCTGACCGTTGCGGCGTTGCTCGCGATGACGCCGGCATGGAGTTCGGCGGCGCACGGCCAGACGGCGGATCCGGCGGCCGACAGCGCGCTGGCCCAAGACCTCCGCACGCTGGTCGCCCCGGTCGCCTTCTATCCCGACGACCTTCTGGCCCTGATCCTGCCGGCGAGCACCTTTCCGGCGGAAATCGTGCAGGCGGCGCGCCTTCTCGATGCGCGGCAATCGGATCTGACCCTCGAACCGGATCCGGCCTGGGACCCGTCGACCATCGCGCTGCTCAACTACCCCGACGTGGTCACGCAGATGAATGAGGATCTTGCCGGAACGGTCGAGCTGGGAGAGGCAGTGCTGGCCGATCCGCAGGCGGTGTTCGACACGATCCAGACCCTGCGGCAGGAGGCCTTCGACGCCGGCTATCTGGAGACCTCCGATACGACGGTGGTGGTCGACCAGGGCGACACGATCATCGTCCAGCCGGCGGACCCGGAGGTGATCGCCGTGCCGAGCTACGACCCCGCACCCGTCATTATCAACCAGTACTCCACCGCGCCGCCCGTCATCTACGGAGCGCCCCAGCCGGTCTACTGGAACCCGGCCGCGCCGTTCTTCACGGGGCTGTTCTTCGGTTCGGCGATCGGGTTCGCGCTCGACTGGGACGACGACGATATCGATATCGACATCGATCGGGCCGATATCGACCTGAACGATATCGACATCGATCGCAACCGCGTCGAACGGATCAACAACAGCTTCGATGGCGAGCGGCGCGACGTGGACAATCTGCGCGGCCGCGTCGGCGACGACGGGCGGGTTTCCTGGCGCGCGGAACGGGACCGGCCCCAGCTCTCCGACGCACAGCGCCGGTCCCTGGACCAGCGGGCCCATGGGCTGGCGCCCGTCCGTGCCGTTAATAATCAGTCCCCGATCCGGATGGAGAGGACATGGGACGGTGTCGGTCAGCGCGCCGACGACGGCCGGATCGGCAACGCCGCGCCCCAGCGCCAGCAACATATCGGCCGGCCGACCGAGCGCCGCGAGGCCGTCCAGCAGTCCGCGCGCGGTCATCAGGCCGTGGATCAGCGCCGACAGGCGCCGGACCGGCGCGCAGCCGCACCGCAGCGGGAGCGGCGGGCCGACGCATCGGTGCACCGTTCCATGGGTCCCATGGGCAACCCGGATGTCGGGCGCGTGGCGCAAAGCCATTCGGCGCGCGGCGGCCATGCGGTTCGTGGGCGCGGCCGCCGCTAGAGTCGTGGAGAAGGAGGAACTCAGATGAGACGGACGTTCAGGTTCCCGCGATGGTCATCCTGCATCGCGGTAGCATTTGCGGCGTTGACGGCAATGCCGTCGATCGCACAGGAAAGTTTCGAGACCCCCGATGCTGCCGCGTCGGCTCTGGTCGAGACATTCCGATCGGGCGATCTTGACCGGCTCTTCGCGGTGCTCGGCAGCGCCCATCGCGATGCGCTCGTCGCCGACGATCCCGAGGGCCTGCGGGCGAACATGGCCGTGCTCGCCGATGCCGCCGCCGAGCAGATGTCGCTCGAACCCGATGGCGAGGACGCCATGATCCTGGTCCTCGGACCGCGGGACTGGCCATCGCCGATCCCGCTCATCCGCCGGGGCGGGAAATGGAGTTTCGACACCGGAGCCGGGATCGAGGAAATCCGGATCCGTCGGATCGGCGCCAACGAGTTGCAGGCGATCGAGGTCGCGCGGCGGTTCATCGGCGCCCAGGCCGTCTATGCGGCGGAGGATCGCGATGGTGACAGGGTTCTGGAATACGCCCAGCAGATCCTCAGCAGCCCCGGCCTGCGGGACGGCTTGTATTGGCCGGGCGAGGATCCCGCCGATCAGAGCCCGTTCGGCCCCTATGTGGCCGAACTCGGCGCGGATCCATCGGCCCGGGCGCGGGAGGAGCCGTTCCACGGCTACGCGTTCCGGATCCTCACCCGGCAGGCGGACGGCGTGCCGGGCGGGCGCTACGACTACGTCATCAACGGCAACATGATCGCGGGCTTCGGGCTTCTGGCGGTGCCGGCGCGCTATGGCGAGACCGGCGTGACGACCTTCCTGGTCAGCCATCACGGGACGGTGTGGGAGAAGGATCTGGGGCCGGAAACCGCGCTCCTTGCCGCCGCGATCCAGGAGGTTCGTTTCGACGAAAGCTGGGAGGCGGTCGAGGAATAGATTCTTTCGGACAGGCTTCTAGAGGAACCTGCCCCACGGGGAGGTCACGATGCAGGCGGTTGTCTCATTCGTCCGGACGACCCTCGTGGGCGGCGTCCTGTTCCTTGTGCCGGTCGTGCTCGCGGCGCTCATCCTCCGCGAGGCGGCGCAGTTCGCCATGCGCATCCTCCGGCCCTTCACGCGGCTGGCGCCGAGCGACACCGTCGCGGGGATCGCGATCATCGAGTTGCTGGCGATCGCGGCGCTCATCGCGCTCTGCTTCCTGGCCGGCCTGATCGCGGGGACGAAGGCCGGCCACGCCGTCGGCCATCGGCTCGAATACGCGGTCCTGCGGCGCATCCCCGGTTTCATGTTCCTCCGTACCGTGATGGCCAGCATGGTGGGTCTGGAGACGAATTCGGGCCTGTCCGTCGCGCTGGCCTCGATCGAGGATGCCTGGGTGCTGAGCTTCGTGATCGAACGCCACCCGAACGGCCTCGCGACCGTCTTCGTCCCGAGCGCGCCGACCCCAGCCGCCGGCTATCTCCCCGAAGACCGGATTCGCCCGCTCGACGTGCCCGTCTCGGCCGCCATGGCCTGCATCACCCGGCTCGGCGTCGGCTCGATAGATTTGCTCGAGAAAGCCGGGCTGGCGCATGAGATACAGCCGGCTGGCCCGGCGCCAGATTCCGACGAACAGGGCATCCGGACAAGCGAAAGCCCGCTAGATCGTTGATCTAACGGGCTTGGAATTTGGTTGCGGGGACAGGATTTGAACCTGTGACCTTCAGGTTATGAGCCTGACGAGCTACCGGGCTGCTCCACCCCGCGTTGGTGCTCTTGGCATGGGCCCCGGCTTTCGCCGGGGTGTAACGTC
>NZ_JBDOQU010000018.1:0-114166 GCF_039839375.1 Inquilinus sp. CAU 1745 | reverse complement strand
CAAGAAAGTCGCCATCATCGCCGTCGCCAGAAAGCTCCTCACCCACCTCAACGCCATGCTCAGAGACCGTAAAGCCTGGGCCTGACAACACAGTTGCCGGCTCGGGGGCCGGAATGACCAACATGGGAAGGCCCGCCCCACTCCTCATGGTGAGCCTGTCGAACCATGTAGGCCCCAAACCCACAGGACGATCACCCTGGAAACCTCCGGGACTTCACGATATCATGAAATTGGATCCAATCAACAATCGGCTTTTGGATACATGAAATCTCCTCTCGCGGCCCTCACCGGCCTGGACTCCCCGCCCCGGCACCGGACGGCGACGGAGTTCGTGGAGGCGGCGTTGCGGGCGGCGATCCTGGACGGGCGGCTCCCGGGCGGGACAGCCCTGCGGCAGGAGGAGGTGGCGCATATCTTCGGGGTCAGCCGGATGCCGGTGCGCGAAGCGCTGAGGCAGCTCGAGGCCCAGGCGCTGATCGACTTCCTGCCCCACAAGGGCGCGGTGGTCACGGCGATCTCAGCGGAGGACGCAGCCGACAATTACGCGATCCGCATGGCGCTGGAGCCGATGGCGCTCGGCCTGTCGATCCCGACGCTGACGCCCGACGACATCGACCGCGCGGCGGACCTGATCGCCGACATGGATCGGGAGCCCGATCCCGGCCGGCTGGGCGAGCTCAACCGCCGCTTCCACATGTCGCTCTACGCGCAGGCCGGCCATCCCCGGCTCCTGGCGCTGACCGAACAGCAACTTGCCTCAGCCGACCGCTATATCCGCTTCACCCTGGCGGCCAGAGGGCGGGACCAGCTCTCCCAAGGGGAGCACAGGGCGATGCTGGAGGCGGCGGCGCGCGGCGACGCGGAGACGGCGGTCGCCATCCTGCGGACCCATATGGCGACCGCCGCCCGGACGATCGCCGATTTCTTCAGGGAGCGGGAGCCGCGCCCCTAGCTCCCGGCGGGACGGCCCGGGCCGGAGAAGCGGCCGCCGGCGCGGTGGATGTCCATATAGGTCGGCAGGATGACCTCCACGGCCGCCGGCCGGTCGATCCCCAGATCGGCCAGCGTCGCCGCGTCCGGCGCGACGACGTTGTCGGTCTTGAGCTGCGCGAGCTGGTCGCTGGTCAGGAGCGGCCGGGGCAGGCGGCCCAGGATGGCCGCCTGGATTTTGGCGACGCCCCAGGGCACGGGGACCAGAAGCCGGCGGCGGTTGACTTCTCTCAGCATGAGCTGGAGCAGTTCTTTGAAGCTGTAGACGCTCGGCCCGCCCAGTTCATAGATCCGGCCCTTCGTCTCCGGCTTGTCCAGGGCGGCCACCACCGCTTCGGCCACGTCGCCGACAAAGACCGGCTGGAACCGCGTCCGGCCGCCGCCGATCAGCGGCAGCACGGGAGAGTAGCGGGCCAGCCTGGCGAACAGGTTGAAGAAGCTGTCCTCCGGTCCGAAGACGATCGACGGCCGCAGGATCGTGGCGTCCGGGAACGCCTCCAGCACCGCCTTCTCGCCCGCGGCCTTGGTCCGCGCATAAAGGGAGGGCGAGCTTTCCGAGGCGCCGATCGCGGAAATCTGGATCACCCGCGACACGCCCGCCTCAGCCGCCGCGCGGGCGATCCGCGCCGCGCCCTCGCGATGGGTGGCGGCGAAGGACTGGCGGCCCCGCTCATAGAGGATGCCGACGAGGTTGACGACAATGTCCGACCCCTCGACCGCCGCCCTGACGGAGGCGTCGTCGCGGATGTTGGCGAACACCGGCACAACCTGCCCGACCGATCCGGCGGTCCTGAGGAAGGCGGCCTCGTCGGGGTGGCGGGTGGCGACGCGGACGCGCCAGCCGCGCCGGGCCAGATCCCGCACCACATACCGGCCGATGAACCCCGATCCGCCGAAAACCGTCACCACCTTATAGTCGGACGCCCGCTGGGCCATCGCTCCGCTCCGAAAAAACCTGATCGCCTTCGCCGCCCGTGTTTATAAGCCCCCGCCGGCCTTGTCCACCGAAGGGTTGGAGCCGCGTCGAGATCGCTGTTGACATGGCCTGCGGCCCATCCTAGTAAAGCGGCCCGCGCTGCCCAGGTGGCGGAATTGGTAGACGCGCAGGTTTCAGGTACCTGTGGCCGAAAGGTCGTGGAAGTTCGAGTCTTCTCCTGGGCACCAACAGCGAAGGGCTTCGTTCCGGCGAAGCCCGCTTCAGACGCCAGAACCCGCCCCCGACCGGAGCGGGTTTTCGTGTTTCTGGCTCTGGCCAAAGACCTGGACCACACAGCATCCGAGGACGAACCGATCATGACGGCGGAACCCATCCTTCATCAGGGCGACCTTCCCAAAGGACTCGATCTGGGCCCTGTCGTCGCCGTCGATACGGAGACGATGGGCCTGAACCCGATCCGCGACCGGCTGTGCCTCGTCCAGCTTTCGACGGGCGACGGGACGGTCCATCTGGTCCAGTTCGCAGAAAGGGACTACGAGGCGCCAAACCTCTTCGCGTTGCTGAACGATCCGGACGTGCTGAAGCTGTTCCATTTCGCGCGGTTCGACATCGCCGCGCTGGCCTCCTATCTGGGCGTGATCTGCACGCCGGTCTATTGCACCAAGATCGCGTCGAAGCTGGTGCGCACCTTCACCGACCGGCACGGGTTGAAGGATCTGACCCGCGACCTTCTGGGCGTGGAGATCTCCAAGCAGCAACAGTCGAGCGACTGGGGCGCGGCGACGTTGACCCCGGAGCAACTGCGCTACGCCGCCGGCGACGTCCTCCACCTCCACCGCATCAAGGCCGCGCTGGACGAGATGCTGGAGCGCGAGGAACGGACCGAACTGGCGCAGGCCTGCTTCGATTTTCTGCCCACCCGCGCGCTGCTGGACCTTGAAGGTTGGCCGGACATGGACATCTTCGCCCATTAGGGGAATTCATCTTCCGCCGGTTTGACCGCCACCCGTCCGCGCGGCCATACTTCCGCTTCCTTCGAAGGAAGCATCATGCGGGCGACAATTCATTGAGTTGCTGGCAAAGCCCATGACCGCCAAGGCTGAGATCGACATCGCGCCCTCCGCTTCCCAGGCCCGCTCCGCCGGCCGCCGCGTCCTGGAGATAGAGGCGCGGGCGCTGCTGGATTGCGCGGAGGGCCTGGACGGCCGCTTCGACGCCGCGATCGACCTGCTGGCCGAAAACCAGGGCCGGGTCATCGTCACCGGCATGGGCAAGAGCGGCCATGTCGCCCGCAAGATCGCCGCCACCCTCGCTTCCACCGGCACGCCGGCCTTCTTCGTCCATCCGGGGGAGGCGAGCCATGGCGATCTGGGCATGATCGCGCGCGACGATTTGCTGATCGCCCTGTCCAACAGCGGCGGCACGGCGGAGCTGGCGGATATGCTGGCCTACGCCAAGCGCTTCCGCGTGCCGGTCGTCGGCATGACCGCGAAGGCGGAATCCGCGCTGGCGGAGGCGTCGGACGTGCTGCTGCTTCTGCCCGCCGCGCCGGAAGCCTGCCCGATGGGGCTGGCGCCCACCACCTCGACCACCATGATGCTGGCGCTGGGCGACGCGCTGGCCGTCGCCTTGCTGGAGCGGCGGGGCTTCTCCGCCGATGATTTCAGGATATTCCATCCCGGCGGGTCGCTCGGCCGCCGGCTGCTGAAGGTCGCAGAGATCATGCATGGCGGCGACGCCATTCCGCTGGCGACCGCCGACCGGGCGATGTCGGAGGTGCTGATCGTCATGACGGCCAAGAGCTTCGGCTGCGTCGGGATCGTCGATGCGGACGGCCGGCTGGCCGGCATCATCACCGACGGCGATCTGCGCCGCCACATGGCCGGCGACCTTCTGGCCCGCCGCGCGGAGGATGTCATGACCCCCGCGCCCCGCACCATCCGCCCGACCGCGATGGTGGAGGAGGCGCTGGCGGTCATGAATCTGGACGACCGGCCGGTCACCAGCCTCTTCGTCGTCGACGGCGAGCGCCGGCCGATCGGCGTCATCCATGTCCATGACGTGCTCCGCGCGGGGGTGACGTGACCGCCGATCCGACCGGGGCGGCCAGCCCTCCGGACCCGCCGGCGACGCCCGAGAGGCGGCGCTTCCGCTTCTCTCCGCAACAGAGCGAGCGCCGGCTGAACCGCCGCTACACGCGGCTGGTCGCCTGGGCCAAGATTGTATTGCCCACGGCCGCGCTGGGGCTGATCGCGCTGGTTATCCTGTGGCCGACCCTGCGGGACGAGATCGCGCCGCTTGCCGTCGAGGTGCAGCGGAACGAGGACGGCACCGTCCAGATGACCAACCCCCGCTATTTCGGAACCACCTCCAACGACCTCCCCTTCAGCGTCAGCGGCGTTTCCGCGGTGCAGAGCGGCGCGGAGGGCGGGGTGGTGGTGCTGGAGGCCCCGGAAGGGGAGATCACCATGGAAGACGGCATGTGGTATGCGCTGAATGCCGATACCGGCACGCTGGACCGCGAGGACGGCTTCCTGGAACTGCGCGGGGACGTTAATCTCTTCCGCGACGACGGGTTCGAAATGTTCACCGAGGCGGCGAACATAAACCTGGGGACCAATGACGCCTGGGGCGACCGTCCCGTGCGGGTCCAGGGGCCGACGGCGAATCTGACCGCCGAAGGGTTCCGCATCACCGATGGCGGCGATACGGTGATCTTCACCGGCGAATCGACGCTGGTGCTGCGCCCGTCGGCGGAATACGGAGAAGAATGACCGTGCCCGACTTGCCTAGGACCATTTTCTGGATCGCGCTCGCCGCGACCCTGGGGCTTGGCCAAGCCGCCCTTGCGCAGGATGCGGCGGAAGGCCAGGGGGCGGAGGAATCGCAGGGGCTGGGCGCGCAGCTTGGCGGCGACGACGAACCCATCGCCATCGACGCCTCGGAAAGCCTGGAATGGCTGAGCGAGGAGCAGCTCTATGTCGCGCGCGGCGACGCCAGGATGCGCCAGGGCGACACGGAGATCCAAGCCGACGTGCTGACCGCCGCCTATCGCGAACTGCCCGGCGGCGGGACGGAGATCTATCGCGCGACCGCGGAAGGCAACGTCGTCATCACCACGCCGACGGAGACCGTCACGGGCGACCACGGGGTCTATGAGCTGGACGAGGACACGTTCGTCCTGACCGGCGACAATCTGAGACTGGAGACCCCGACGGAGACGATCACCGCCCGCGACAGCCTAGAATACCGGCAGGCCGACCAGCTTGCCATCGCACGGGGCGACGCCGTCGCCATCCGGCCCAACGAATCGGGCGGCCAGGACAGGATCGAGGCGGACGTGCTGACGGCCGAGTTCGTGGAAGGCGAGGATGGCAGCCTAGTCATCGATGTCGTCAACGCTGAAGGCAACGTCGTCATCACGACGGCGACCGATGTCGCGCGGGGGTCCGAGGGCGTCTATGACGTGACGGAGCAGATCGCGACGCTCTCCGGCGATGTCAGGCTGACGCGGGGCGACAACCAGTTGAACGGCGAGCGCGCCGAGGTCGATCTGGAGACGGGCGTCAGCCGCCTTCTCGCCGGGTCGGACGGCCGGGTGCGCGGCCTGCTGGTGCCTTCGGACGGCAACGGCGAGGGCGCGGGCGAGGGTCAGGAAGCGCAATGAACCGCTTGGACGACGTCCCCGCCGGAACCGACGCGGAGGCCAGCGGCCCTCGGCTGGTGGCCGAGAATGAAGGGCTGGTCGCCAACAATATCGGCAAGCAATACAAGAAGCGCCCGGTCCTGCGCGACGTGTCGATGCGCCTCCAGCGCGCCGAGGCGGTGGGGCTGCTGGGGCCGAACGGCGCCGGCAAGACCACCTCCTTCTACATCATCACCGGGCTGATCGCGCCGGACTACGGCACGATCACCCTGGACGGGGCGGACCTGACCGACCTGCCGATGTACCGCCGGGCCCGGCTGGGCATCGGCTACCTGCCTCAGGAGGCCTCGATCTTCCGGGGACTGACGGTGGAGGAGAACATCCGCGCCGTGCTGGAGGTGACGGAATCCGATCGCGACGTCCGCGACGCCACGCTGGAGGATCTGCTGGCGGAATTCTCCATCTCCCACCTTCGCCGCGCGCCCGCGCTCGCCCTCTCGGGCGGGGAACGGCGGCGGGTGGAGATCGCCCGCGCGCTGGCCAGTCATCCTCACTTCATGCTGCTGGACGAACCGCTGGCCGGCATCGACCCGATCGCGGTCGGGGACATCCGCGACCTGGTCAGCCACCTGCGGGACCGAGGCATCGGCGTCCTCATCACCGATCACAATGTGCGGGAAACGTTGGAGATCGTGGATCGGGCCTATATCTTGCATAATGGCACGGTCCTGATGGAGGGCACGCCCGAGGAGATCGTCGCGCACCAGGACGTGCGTCGTGTTTACCTGGGTGAAAGATTCAGCCTTTAGAAGTTCTTGACCATGGCGCTGACCCAACGGCTCGATCTCAGGCAATCGCAGACGCTGGTCATGACGCCGCAGTTGCAGCAGGCGATCAAGCTGCTGCAGCTGTCCAATCTGGAACTTTCCGACTATGTCGACCAGGAGCTGGAGCGCAATCCGCTGCTGGAAAGGGATGACGGCGACAGCCACGATCCCGATCCCCGTGAGACCTACGAGGATGCGCCGGAGACGGAACTTTCCACCGACCGGGTCGGCGCGGACCGACTGACCGGCTCCGATACGATGGCCGGTTCGGACGGTCCGCTGGACACCGACTACGAGAATGTCTGGACCAGCGCCGGGACGGCGGACGCCGCCGCCGAGGCGGGGCCCGACGCGGGCGTTCCCTGGACCGGAAAGGGCGGCGGGTTCGACGATGGCGACTATGATTTCCAGCAGACCCTGTCGGAGCGGCCGAACCTCCGGGACCATCTGCTGGCCCAGGCGCGGGAGGAACTGCCTGCGCCGGCAGACCGGCTGATCGCCGCCCACCTGATCGACCTGATCGACGAGACGGGCTATCTGCGCGCGGAGTTGGACGCCGTCGCGGAGCAACTCGGCTGTTCCTTCGGGAAGGTCGAAACGGTGCTGGCGGCGCTCCAGAAGCTCGATCCGCCGGGCGTCGCCGCCCGCTCCCTGCCGGAATGCCTCGCCCTTCAACTCGCGGAGAAGAACCGGCTGGACCCCGCCATGGCAGCGCTGCTCGACAATCTCGATATGCTGGCGGCGCGAGACTATGCAGCGCTGATCCGCCTGTGCGGCGTCGACCGCGAGGATCTCGCCGACATGATCGCGGAGATCCGCGCGCTCGACCCAAAGCCGGGGCAGGCGTTCGACGGGGAAGTCGCCCAGATCGTCACGCCGGACATCCTGATGCGCCCGAAGGCGGACGGCGGCTGGGTGGTGGAACTGAACGCCGACAACCTGCCCAGGGTACTGATCAACCAGCGATATTATTCGGAGATCGCGGCCGGCGCGCGGACCAAGGCCGACAAGGACTATCTCACCGATTGCTTCGCCTCGGCCAACTGGCTGGTGAAGTCGCTGCACCAGCGTGCGACCACCATCCTGAAGGTGGCGACGGAGATCGTCTCCCAGCAGGGGCTGTTCTTCGCCCGGGGCGTCCAGTACCTGAAGCCGCTGATCCTGCGCGACATAGCAGATGCGATCGGGATGCATGAAAGCACCGTCAGCCGGGTGACCACGAACAAGTTCATCGCCACGCCACGCGGCCTGTTCGAACTAAAATATTTCTTCACCTCCTCCATTCAGGGCGCCAACGGCGCGGACGCCCATTCGGCGGAGGCGGTGCGTTTCCGGATCAAGAGCCTGATCGACGCGGAGACGGCCGGAACCGTGCTGTCGGACGACCGGATCGTGGAGCTGCTGCATGGCGACGGGATCGATATCGCGCGCCGCACCGTCGCCAAATATCGCGAGGGGATGAAAATCCCCTCCTCCGTCCAGCGACGGCGCGAAAAGGGCATTCGCCTCTAGCTTCGGAGGCGGGAAAGGGCCATCTTCTAGGGAGCGGTCGACAAGGCCGCGTGAACCGAGGGAGGGTTGCTTGACTTCACGACCACCCACACCTATGGTCCCGGCCCTCTGAAAGCGGCCCGCCACGGGCGGACGTTCCGCCCGACTTCGACTACAGCGTTGACAGTTCCGGAAATCTGGCTATGCAGCTCTCCGTCAAAGGTAAGCAACTTGACGTGGGCGACGCCCTGAGAACCCACATCGCCGAGAGCCTCAACACCACCGCAGCGAAGTATTTCGGCAACCCCCTGGACGCCAGCGTCGTGCTGTCGCGGGAGGCCCATTTCTTCCGCGCGGACGTGTCCGTCCATGTCGGCCGCAATATCCTGATGCAGAGCAACGCCGAGGGCGGGGACGCCTATCAGGCGTTCGATCAGGCCGCGGAGAAGATCGGCAAGCGGCTGCGCCGCTACAAGCGCCGGCTCAAGGACCACCACAAGCCCAATGGGGCCTCGGCCCCGGAAGACGCCCTGTCGGCCCGCAGCTATGTGCTGGAGGCCGGCGGCGAGGGTGAAATGGACGGCGATGAATCGTCCCAACCCGTCGTCGTCGCAGAGATGACGACCCCCATCGAAACCCTGACGGTAAGCGACGCCGTCATGCGCCTCGACCTCGGCGACCTGCCGGCGCTGATGTTCCGCAATGTCAGCCATGGCGGCCTGAACATGATCTACCGCCGGCCGGACGGGAATGTCGGCTGGGTCGACCCGCGCGGCACCAAGGAGACCAGCGCCTGACGGGCGCCGATCCCACCCATGATAGAATTCCTGAATTCCCCTTGCGTGATCGCCCCTCTGAAGGCGACCAGCAAGAAGCAGGCTCTGCAAGAGCTGGCGCGCCAGGCCGCCGAACTGACCGGCGAGCATGAACGCGCCATCTTCGACGTGCTGCTGGAGCGTGAGCGGCTGGGCACCACCGGCGTCGGGCGCGGCATCGCGATCCCGCACGGCAAGCTGCCGGGCCTCGACCGCGTCTACGGCATCTTCGCCCGGCTGGAGCGGCCGATCGATTTCGACGCGATAGACGACCAGCCGGTCGACCTCATCTTCCTGCTGCTGGCCCCGGAGAATGCGGGGGCGGACCATCTGAAGGCGCTGGCCCGCGTCAGCCGCCTGCTGCGGGATGAGAGACTCTGCGAAAAGCTGCGCGGCTGTGAATCCCCCGACGCCATGCTGGCGCTGGTCAGCGATCGCGAAGCCGTCAACGCGGCCTGATCCCGAACCTCACTCAGCAACGAAAAAGCCCGGCAACCTTTCGGCTGCCGGGCTTTTCCTTGCGTCTGCGATGGCCGGGCCCATCAATGGGCGCTGACCGGCTCCAGATCGTTCTGCCGGACGACGGCGAAGGCGATCTCGCGGTCGGGCAGCACCGTCAGGGGCGTGCCGTCGGCCGCGTGGATGGCGAATGTGATGCCGCCCTCATCGTCGGGGATCGGCTTCACATAGGCGATCTCATGGACGCCGTAGCCGGCGAAATCGACTGCGGACATGGTGCGCGACAGGCGCACATTCTGGGTATTCTGCTGTTCGGTCATGGCTTCGACCCTCCTGGCGGGTTCGGGCGATGAGAAGGGGCGGATCAGGCCGCGCCCTTGTTGGAGTCGGTGGCGATGTCGATGGAAGGCGGCCGCGCGGATTGTGCAGGCGTCTTGATCGCGATCGTCTTCACCTTCGACACGGGCTCGGGCCGGCGGAGATCGATGGAGAGAAGCCCGTTGTCCAGGGACGCGCCCGCGACCTCTATCCCGTCCGCCAGCACGAAGGAACGCTGGAACTGACGGGCCGCGATGCCGCGGTGGATATATACCCGATCCTTCTCGTCGACCTGCTTGCCGCGCACGACAAGCTGGTTGTTCTCAAGGAAGACGGTCAATTCGTCGGTGCGGAAGCCGGCAACCGCCAGCGTGATCCTGAGACCGTCTTCGCTGGTCTGCTCGATATTGTACGGCGGATATCCGTCGGCGGATGCCTTCGCGACGCGATCGACCGTGCGCTCGAACTGTTCGAACCCCAGAAGCAGGGGGCTGTTGAAAAGCGATAACCGGGTCAAGTTTCCAGTCTCCTCCAATGAGCGAGATATCGGCCGGAACCGATGGTGGCCCGGATGACCGGCGCCGTGACGCGGCCCGCCTGGGCGCCGCGTCATCACATATGTGGGCGGCATCGCACCGCTAATCAAGAAACTCGGTCGCATCCCCTTTCGTGCCACAAGACCCGTTAAATCTTCCTTGGGATGTTGGCTGCTAGGCGATCGGTCATGACTCCGATCGCCCTTTCCGTCATCGATGACGACATCCGCACCCGCTATGCCCGCAACATGGGCAAGTTCGCCAGCTTCTTCCTCAACTGGATCAAGTTCGACGAGAATTCCGCACGGCTGTTCGCCGCCGTCGGCGGCAATGGAGAGAACTACCTGCAGTTCCGGCTCCGCCAGCATGACGTGATCGAGGCGATGGTGGTGATGGACACCGCGCGCGCCTACTGGCGCGAACAGAACCAGCCGGAGCGCATCCACGGCTTCCTCAACCATGAGGATTCCGAGGGCAACGGCATCTGGCACTATCTCGCCGACACGCTGCGCCGGAACGAGGGGCGGGAGACGCTTCGCATGGCGACGACGCTGCTCAAGCTCGATGTCAGCTTCGCCCGGCTGAACCGCAACGGCATCAGCCCGCTGGGCAAGATGCTTCTGCCGACGCCCAAATGGCAGTCGCTGAACGCGCTGATCGCGACCAAGCACCTGTCCATGGCCGACATCGAACGGGCCGTCGCCGAACAGGCGAAGGAGAAGCCGATCCTGGCCCATTTCATGACCACGATCTTCGCCAGCGACTTGGGCGACAATCGCGGGCTCCTGTCCCAGCACATGCTGAAGCAATCCGTCGCCGCCCAGACCGACGCGGATTTGCGGGCCGCTACCTGCCGGCTCTTCTTCGACTATGTCGACGCCAGCGACGGCACGACCGCCTTCTTCAAGCTGATCGCCGCGACCAATCACGGCATGTTCGACGATCTGCTGCGCCTCCTCCTCCAGAACACGGAGGAGACGCTGACCGCCATGGCCCCGCCGGACGTGGCGACGAAGAAGGCCTACCGCCAGATGATCCTCTGCCGCCGGCTGCTGCTGCGCGACAAGAAGGGCGAAGGCATCCTCTTCAAGGCTCTGGCGGCCGGCAAGCACGCCCATATGCGCAAGCTGACCTCGCTGCTGCTCAACGACGATCTTGTGGTCCGGAAGCTGGTGCGGGGCGAACCCGTACGGCAGCCGCTGACGGTGGAGAAATCCTCTCCCGCGCCCTCGAACCCGCTCCTCTCCCTGCTGCTCCAGCGCGCGGGCGACGGCGACACAGTCTTCCACCGCGCCCTCGCCTCGGGCGACCAGTCGGCTCTGGAGGGCTTCTTCTACAACATGCCGTCGAACGACGTGTTCGCCATCATGACGGCCCTGCCGAACCGCGCCGGCCTGACCCTGGCCGACCTATGCGCGCCAGAGAAGGCGAAGGCGAAGCTGGTCCGCGCCGGCCAGGCCGGCCGCATCGACGCCGCCGGCGCGAAAGCAGCGTTGCGCGCGGCGCTGGCCGTCCCTCCCGAAACAGCCACCTTCGTCATCCGAAAGATCGCGGAGATCGAGGCCCTGGCCGCCGACACCGCCCACGCCACCGCCACCCCCCTCCCGCCCAGCTTCGACCTGGCGAAGGCGGCGATGGTGTGAGCGTCAGCCGACGAGACGGAGCCGCTCCGGCTCGACCCTGAAACGCAAACCTTCGCGCCGCTCCAGCTCGCGGAGGACGGTGGAAAGGTTCATAAGCTGCGGATTGCCGCGAGGACCAAACATTCTCATCAGATTCTTGGGGTCGATCTTCACCGCCTGCCCCAGATTTTCGAATCCGACCGTCGCATTGATGTAATCGCGAATCAGGACCTTGCCGACATCGGCCTCCCCGGCGATGAACGCTTCCACGGCTTCTCCCAGCAGGGCCGCGCGGAACTCCGGATCGCGCTCCGCGCGCGCTTTCACCGTTTCCTTGAAATTCCGGGAAAGGGGCATAAGGCCTACTCCTTGATCTTCTTCCGCCGTTTGTAGTCGGCCCAACGCGCCTGGGCCGTAGCGATATTCGCCTGCTGCCGCACCTTCGATCCGCCACCCAGCAGGATGATCATCCTACGCCATCGAATCCTGCATAGATCCGGAGTCCTGGCCCCCAATCTATCCGCCACTCCAGAACCCCTTTCCCCACCGGCTTGAGGTTCGACCGGTTCCCGGCCTCCAGCCGCGCCACGACGACAACCACCTTCGCCGCATGGGCAGAAGGGAGGGCATCGAACCAATCGTCGAAAGGGCGATTTCCCGCGTCGTCTTCGTAGACTTCGACGATGGTTTCCATAAAGTATCTTTTATGATACTATAACTGGCTGCACAAGCAATCCCCTACGGCTCCAGCCGGAAGATCTCCACCGTGCCGGAGCGGCCGCGCAGGGCGTGGGGGCCTAGGGGCCTGGCCGGGCAGATGTCGCCACCGGCCGCCTTCAGCGTCTCCGCGCTGGTCAGGATCAGGCATTCCTCATCGTCGCGCTGGAGTTCGGCCGCCAGCGAATCGATGCGGGCAGCCGTGTTCACCGTGTCCCCGACGATCGTGTAGTTGATCCGGGAGGGGGAGCCGATATTGCCCACCACGGCCGGCCCGGTATGGACACTGACGCGCAGCCGGATCGGCGGGCGGTCCTCCTCTTCGGGATCGCAGACGGCGGTGGCATGGAAGATGTCCCTGGCGGCCCTGAGCGCGCGGGCGGCATGGTCCGGCTGCGCCTCGGGCGCGCCCCAGAAGGCCATCACCGCGTCGCCGATGAACTTGTCGACAGTGCCGCCTTCCTTCTCGATGCAGCCGGCGATCAGCGCGAAATGGTCGTTCAGCAGCCGCGCCGTCTCCGCCGCGCTCATGGTTTCCGACAACCGGCTGAAGCCGCGGATGTCGGTGAACATCACCGTCATAATCCGGTCCTCCGACGCCAGATCAGCGGTCGGCCCGATGCGCATCAGTCGGGCGACCAGCGTCCTGGGCACGTAGGTTTCGAACCAGCGCAGCCCCACGATCATAGAGTTGAACGCGCTGGCCGCCGCCGCCAGCTCCCGGAACCGGCTGTCAGGCAACGGCTGGGCGCGCGACAGGTCCAGCGTCGCCAGCCCCGTCGCCGCATCCGCCAGCCGCCTGATCTTCCGGCTGATCGGCATCCCGATCAGCAGGGCGAACAGGACGGCGATCACCAGGATGACCAGCCCTACCGCGCCGGTCATGCCGAAGCGGCGAAGCTCCTCCGTCACCTCCTCCGCCGGGAACAGGATGCCCACGGTCCAGGGCCGGCTGCCATAGCTCGCCATCGGCCGGGTCAGCAGGATATGGTCCCCCGGCAGTTCGGTGACGGAGAAGTCGCCGACATCCTCCCGCTGCCACTCCTCCGTGTTCCAGAGCTGCGCCAGGATCGGATCCCCGACCTCGTCATAGCGCGGCAACGGGATGTCCCGCCCGTCCGACGACATGTCGAAATCCATCTCCGTCAGCGCCGGATGGGCCAGGAGATGGGTGTCGTCGAACAGGACGAAGGCGTTGGTCCCCGTCTCCATCCGCAGTTCGGCGAGAAAGGCCGAAAGGTCGGCGAGCGACACGCCGATGATGATCAGGCCGTAGAACTCTCCGTCCCGCTCCACCGGGTGCTGGAGGGCGATCAGCGTGGTGTCCAGGTCGGGAACCCAGACCGGGTCGGTCCAGAAGGTGATCTCCCGGGCGATCGCTTCGTTCATCACCTTCTCCAGTTCGCCCGTCTCCTCCAGCCGTCGGTATTCCGTCATCATCCGACCGTCGAACCGGCCAACCCGGAGGCTGTTCAGGTCGCGGTCGATGAAGGCGATGCCGGTCACCTGCGGCGTTGCCGCCAGCGCCGCCCGGAAACTGTCGAACATGCGCGCCGAATCACCTTCCGACAGCTCCCCTTCCTCGATCAGCCGGGCGAGGAAAGCGGCCTGGTCGACGATCGGGTCGAGCTGGTGGCGGATCCGGACGGTCACATTGTCCAGCGTCAGCGTCGCCTTGTCCCGCAGCAGGGAGAGCGTGTTGACCCCGGCGCTCAACAGCCCCAGCGCCAGGACGGAGGCGACGGCGACCAGCATCAGCGTCCCGAACCCGGCGACCAGCACGGTCGCGATCGGCAGCCTCATCCGCCGTTTAGGGGCGGCCTCGGGATGGCTGGTCGCAGAGGGCGGATCGGAACGATCCATGATGGGCTGGCCTCTGAAGGTGTGGCGTTCGGCGCGCGTTCTACCATGCCTTCCCGGACGGCGGGCGCAACTAACGATTTATTTGCGAATCCGGATCAGACTCCGCTCGCCTTTGGGGAGAATGGCGCCGATCCGCGCCGGAAGGGACGTTCACGAGTGATGGAGACCGCCAGGCGGACTGCCATATGCCGCACCCTGCGCGGCGTCATGGGCCGGCCATGACCCTGAGCGAGATCGACGCGCCCGGCATGGCGTCGCCGGCCGTTCCGGCGCGGGAGCTGCCCGGCGGCCACCGCGCGCTCGACCGGGCGGCGGCGCTGGCGGCCCGGGTCACCGGCATGCCGATGGCGGCCATCGCCCTGTTCGACAGCGCGCCGCGATTCGCCGCCCATGCCGGGGTGGACCTCTCCGCCGTGCCGCTGGCGGGCAGCCTGAGCGCCCATGTCGCGGAACGGCGGACGCCCCTGGTCGTATCCGACACCCGGGCCCATCCGGACTTCGCCGGCTGGCCGACCGTCACCGGCCCGCCCTTCATCCGCTCCTATGCCGGCGCTCCGCTGATAGGGCCGGACGGACGGATTTTCGGCACGCTCTGCGTCTTCGCTCCGGACCCCGATCCGGAGCTGGGGAGCGAGGACATAGAGCTGCTGAAGACCCTGGCCGAGTTGGTAGCCGACGGGTTCGAGAGGCGTCGCGTCAACCATGCGCTGAAGGACGAGCTTGCCTCCCGCCGGCGGATCGAGCGGCAGCTCAAGCTGCAGGGCGACTGCACCGCCGCGGTGGCGGAGGAACGCAACGTCGCCGACGCGCTGGGCGCCCTGCTGCGCGTGCTGGCGGTCCATGTCGGCGCGGCCACCGGCCAGGCCTGGCTCCTGGACCCCGAAGAGGGCCGCTGCATCCTCCAGAAGGCCTGGTGCCGGCCGGAACCCGCCTTCGATTCGCTGAAGGCCGCGATGGAAGCCTATGCGGGCCCCACAGAACGCCTGACGACCGGCCAGGCGCTGCTGGCGGGCCGCACGGTGATCGTGCAGGACCTGGCGTCGCTGAACCAGGACGCATACACGCTTATCCCGATCGCCCGGACGGCGGGCCTGAAGAGCCTCATCAGCATTCCGTTCGGCATGGGCGGCCAGCGCTTCGGCCTGACCTTCATGTTCGATCGCGAGGGGCTGGACCTGAACGAGCTGGCGGGGATGATATCCCTGCCGGCCGGGCGGGTGGCGGACCTGCTGCTGCGCAAGCGGTCGGAGGAGCAGCTAGCCCTTCTCCAATCGGTGGTCCTGAACGCGACCGACGCCGTGCTGGTCACCGACGCCCGCCTGCGGATCGTCTACGCCAACCCCGCCTTCGAACGGTCCACCGGCCACGCCCTGGCCGATATCCTCAACCGCAGCCCGAACTTCCTCCATGGGCCGGAGACGGACCGCGCCGCCATCCGGGCGCTGAAAAAGGCGCTGGGCCGGTCCCGCTCCGTCAAGGCGGAGATGGCGAACTACCGCAAGGACGGAACGATCTTCTGGGTCGAGGTCGACATCTCGCCCCTGTTCGACGGCGGCGGCCGGTTGACCCATTGGATCGCCATCCGTCACGACGTGACCGCCCGCCGCGAGGCGGAGCAGGCGCGCCGGCGGAGCGAAGACCTGCTGCGGCTGGTCGTCGAACAGCGCACGGCCACGCTGGACGCCTTGCCGGCCCATGTCGCGCTGGTCGACGGCGACGGCATCATCGTCTTCGTCAACGGTCCCTGGCGACGCTTCGTCGACGCCCGGGGGAAGGGAAACGGCGACAGGCTGATCGGCGCCCACTATCTCGATCCCGACCGCCCGACCCACAGCGGCGGCAATGCCGGCATGTCCGGCCACCGCGCGGTCATCATGCGCGGGCTGGAAGAGGTGATGGAGCGGCGGCAGCCGCTGTTCGAGCATGAATATGAATGCCACGTGGACGGTCAGCGGCGGTTCTTCCGATACATGGCGGCCCCGATCTCCGCCGGGCGGAAGGACGGCGCGGTGGTCATGCATGTCGACATGACCCAGGCCCGCGAGGCGGCGGAGCATCTGATCCAGGCGAAGGAGATGGCGGAATCCGCCAACCGCGCCAAATCCGATTTCCTGGCCAATATGAGCCATGAACTGAGGACGCCGCTGAACGCCATCATCGGTCTGTCGGAGATGATCGAGGGGTCGATCCTCGGCCCCCAGGGCGCGGACAAGTATGTGGAGTATGCCGGCGACATCCATCGCAGCGGCGTCCATCTGCTGTCGATCATCAACGACATACTGGATCTGGCGAAGATCGAGGCGCGGACGCCCGACCTGAACGAGGAGAAGATATCGCCGGCCCATCTGGTGCGGGGCGCGCTGCGGATGGTGGAGCCCCGGGCCAGCGCCGCCGGCGTCGCGATCAACTGGGACAGCGCCGCGACGGTCGGCGCCAGCCTGATGGGCGACGAGCGGCTGCTGAAGCAGGTGCTGATCAACCTGCTCTCCAACGCGGTGAAGTTCTCGAGCGCCGGCGACGCCGTGACGATCAAGACGCTGCTGGATGCGGAAGGCGACCTTCGTTTCCGGGTGATCGACCGGGGAATCGGCATGGCGGCCGAGGACATCCCCCTGGCGCTGGAGCCGTTCCGCCAGCTCGGCGCCACACTGGACAAGCGCTATGAGGGCACGGGCCTGGGCCTGCCGCTCGCCAAGCGGTTCGCGGAGATCCATGGCGGGCGGCTGGAGATCCTGTCCGCCGAGGGCGAAGGCGCCACCGTCGAGCTGGTGCTGCCGGCCGCCCGGGTGATAGCCGGCTGACAGTCCCCGGTCAGCCGCCGCCGGGCCGGCCCTTCCGCCCCAGCAGCAGCAAGAGGAACGGCGCGCCGACCAGGGCGGAGAGCAGTCCCGCCGGAAGCTGGTAGGGGAAGGCGAGATTCCGGCCCAGCCAGTCGGCCAGGACCATCAGCGCCGCGCCGCCGATCGCGGCCCCGGCCAGTTGCGGCCCGCCGCGCCTCAACCCCAGTTCCCGCGCGATGTGCGGCGACATCAACCCGATGAAGCTGAGCGGCCCGACGACCAGCGTCGCCGCCGCCGTCAGCCCCGCCGCGACGAGATAGAGCGCGAGCCGAGCGCCCCCCACCGGCACGCCCAGCGCCCCCGCCGTGACCGGCCCGAGGGGCAGGAGGTCGAGCCATCGCCGGCCCAGCAGCGTCAGCGCGGTCAGGACTGTTCCCGAGGCCAGGCAGACGAACGCGGCGGTCCAGCCCGTGCCGTAGGTCGATCCGCTCATCTGGGCCAGCATCTGGAACGCGCGCGGGTCCCCGGTCGCCGCCAGCGCCCCGACCAGCGCGTCCAGCATGGCGACAAGCGCGATCCCGGCGAGCAGCACCCGTTCCGGCACCATGCCCGACCGGCCGCCCATCGCGACCACCGCCGCCAGCACCGCGACCGCTCCGACGGCGGCGAAGGTGACCTGCTGGCCGTAGCTGGGCGCGGCGACGAGGTAGAGCGCCGCCATGATGCCGAGCATCGCGCCGACGCTGACGCCCAGCATCTCCGGGCTCGCCATCTCATTGCCGGTCAGCCGCTGGATGATCAGGCCGGCGATCGCCAGCATGCCGCCGGCGGCGAGCGAGGCGACGATCCGTGGTGCGCGCCAGGGCAGGATCGCCTGCCAGTCGCCGATACCCGCCCATGCCCATCCGCCGTCCGGCGACCGGCCGAACAGCAGCGCCGAGACCAGCAGCGCTGAAAAGGCAATCAGGAGGAAGATCGGCAGCAGCGCGCCGGGCCGCTTCGTCCACGCGCGCGCACCGGTCTCCATCCCGACGCGCATCCGGCCGATCGCCCTCAGCCGGGGCAGCAGGAACAGCAGCAGCGGCGACCCGAACAGGGCGGTGACCGCGCCGGTCGGCAGGAAGGCCTGGAGCGGCCCGGCGACAAGCTGGATCAGCTCGTCCGTCAGCCACAGCAGCGCCGCCCCGATGATCGCCGACCAGAAGAGCCGGCTGCCGAACCGGCGCGCCCCCGCCAGCCGCGCGACTGTCGGCGCGATAAGCCCTATGAAGCCGATCACGCCGACGGCGCTGGCCACGACGGCGCTGAGGCCGACGGCGACGACGATGCCGGCCACCCGGATCGTCCGCGGCGACAGGCCGAGGGCGCGGGTTCCGGCTTCGCCCAGATCCATCAGCGCCAACGGCCGCAGCAGCAGAAGGGCCGCCAGGAAAAGGATTCCGAGCCGGGGCAGCAGGGAGAGCGGGATCGTCCAGTCCTGCTGTGCCAGCGATCCCGATCCCCAGATGAACAGGCTGGCCAGATACTGCTCGTTCAGCAGCACCAGCAGCGACCTCATCGCCCCGCAATAGAGGGCGACGATCAGCCCCGCCAGCACGACGGAAATGGGAGAGAAGCCGCGCCGGGACGCGAGCCCCAGCACGACCAGCGCGGACAGGCCGCTGCCGGCGAGAGCCACAATGTCGCGGCCGAAGACGAAGAGCGCCGGCATGAACAGCGTCGCCAGCGCCAGCGCCAGATTGGCCCCGGCGGAGAAGCCGAGCGTCGTCGGCGAGGCGAGCGGATTGCGCGTCGCCTGCTGGAGGATCGCGCCGGCCAGCGCCAGCGCGGCGCCGCAAAGCAGTGCGGTGGCCAGCCTCGGCAGGGTGGAATAGAGCAGCACCAGCCGGTCGACATCGAAACCGGCGGCGGGCTGGGAGAGCCGGAGCAGTTCCGGGCCGATCAGCAGCCATGTGACGAGCGCCGCCGCCGAGGCCAGCGGGACGGCGACCAGCGCCGGTCCGGCGATCTCCATCCGCCGGGTCATGTCCCCGCCTCCACAAGATGGTCGGTGATGAGGGAGGCGAAGCGGAGCGCCGCCGGGACCATGCCGAACATCAGGGTGCTGGGCAGCGTCGAGACCCGGCCCTCCCGGACGAAGGGCAGTTGCGTCCAGAGCGGACTGTGGTCGAGCGTCGGCAGCACGTCCGGCGGGATCGGCTCGAACGAGACGAGGCGCAGGTCGGGCGAGGCGGTGGCCAGCATCTCGATGCCGATGGTCTGGAACCCCCAATCGTTGGATGGCCCCGTCCAGGCGTTCTCCAGCCCCAGCCGGTCGAGCACGCCCTGATAGAGGCTGCCCCCGCCATAGATCCGCGCGTGCCGGGCATCCATGAAGTTGACGAGCGCCAGCGGCGGCGCGTCGATTCCAGAGAGCCGCGCGGCGCAGTCCGACAGGAAGCGGTCGGCTCGCCCGATATAGGCTTCGGCCGCGTCCGGCCGGCCGATCAGCGCGCCGATGTCGCGCGTCGCCGCCACGGAAAGCGCCAGCGGCCGCCGCTCGGCGGTATAGATGCCATAGATCTCCACCGGCGCGATCCGCTCCAGCAGCGGCGTCAGATGGGCGACGTAGGGGGTCGCCAGAATGAGGTCTGGGTCCAGCGCGGCCAGAACCTCGACATTGACCTCCCGGTCCAGCCCGACATCCGCCACCTCCGGCGGCAGTTCCGGTTCGACCACCCATTTGTGCCATTCGACGGCTCCGGCGACCCCGACCGGCGTGACGCCGAGCGCCAGCAGCGTCGTCGCCAGCCCGTAATCCAGCGAGACGATCCTTTCCGGAACTGGCTCCGCGGCCCGAAGGGGCCAGGGCGCGACGGCCGCGCACGCGCACCCGGCGACGAAGGCGCGCCGGCCGAATTCCTTAGAGAACATAGGTCAGCGGCGTCCCGTCCTTCGGATGGGGCATGACATCCATGGCGACGCCATAGATGTCGTGGAGCGTTTCCGGAATCATCAGCGCCTCCGGCGCGCCTCCCGCGACCAGCGCGCCATCCTTCAGCGCGTGGAGCCGGTCGCAGAACCGGGCCGCCATGTTGATGTCGTGCAGCACGATCAGGACGGTCAGTCCGCGATCGTGGCTGAGCGTCCGGATCAGCGTCAGGATCTCCACCTGATGGGCCATGTCCAGCGCCGATGTCGGCTCGTCCAGGAGCAGGCATCCGGCATCCTGCGCGACCATCATCGCGATCCAGGCCCGCTGGCGCTCGCCGCCCGAAAGCGTCGCCACCGCGCGGCCGGCCAGTGGCGCGATGCCGGTCAACTCCATGGCGTCCGCCGTCAGCCGCCGGTCGGTGTCGCTGAACCGGCCGAACGCGCCGTGCCAGGGATAGCGGCCATGGGCCACCAGTTCCCCCACCGTCAGGTCCAGCCCCTGCGGCGTCTCCTGCGGCAGATAGGCGACCTTGCGCGCGAAGTCCCGCCGGCTCCACGCCTCCAGCGGCCGGCCGTCCAGCGAGACCGAGCCCGCCGTCGGCGCCTGCTGCCGCGCCAGCAGCTTCAGCAGGGTCGACTTGCCGGACCCGTTCTGGCCGATCAGCCCGGTGACGCGGCCGGGCTCCACCGTGAGATCGAGGGGATGCAGAAGCTCCCTCCCCTCCACGGCGAAGCCGAGGCCGCGAGTCTCGAATGCGACCTCCATCCGATCAGAACCGGTAGCGCAGGCTGCCGATGACCATGCGCCCCTCGTCTATGTAGCAGTAGCCGGCGGAGCAGACCTGCTTGCGCTCGTCCAGCAGGTTGGTGACGTTGAGCTGGACCTGCGCCCCTTCCAGCCGCGGGCTGAGCGCGCCGAGGTCGTAATGGATCGCGCCGTCCAGCAGCACGCGCGCGTCATTCTCGAATGTGTTCAGATCGTCGCCATAACTTTCGCCGACATAGCGGACGCCCCCGCCGAAGCCCAGCCCCTCGGCGACTCCTGACGGAATGGTGTAGTCGGCGTAGAGAGAGGCGGTGTGATAGGGCGTGCTGCTGAGCGTGTTTCCCTCCGCGCCCGTCACACCCTCCAGGATCTCCATGTTCACATAGGAATAGGAGGCGATCAGGTTCAGCCCGTTGTCCAGCGACGTCGCGATCTCGAATTCGAAACCGCGGGATTGCAGGTCGAGCTGCACCTGCTCGTTGACGCCGGAGGAGGCGTCGAACACCACGCCGTCGGTCTGCTCGATGTCGAACAGGGCCGCCGTGGCGACCGCGTTGACATTCGGGAACTCATATTTCAGCCCGATCTCCTTCTGCTCACCCACGGTCGGCGCGGCGGGGGTGCCGTCGACCAGTTCGCCGACATTCGGGGTGAAGGAGGTGGTGTAGTTGACGTAGGGGATCAGCCCGAAATCCGTCCGGTAGGAGAGGCCGGCCCGCCAGGAGAACTGGGTGTCGTCCTGCTCCTCCACCGTGCGGCCGCCGGACCCGTCCGGCGATTCGGTGTCGCCATAGAGCCAGTCATGCCGGCCGCCCAGCGTCAGGGCCCACGGGCCCAGCCGCATCTCGTCCTGGGCATAGATTCCGAGCTGGAGGATATCCTGCGCCGCAGTGAAGGTGAGCGGCAGCGTGTCGCCACCTGTGGGTACCGGGGCGAACGCCGTCTGCTGGCTCTGATCGTAGGTGACGTAGCCTATGTCGAAGCCGGTCAGGAAGGTATGCTGCACCGGGCCTGTGTCGACCAGCGCCTGGACATGGTTGTCGGCGACGAAGGAATAGACTTCCTCGGCGTTCCGCCCCGCCATCCGGCTGACGGTGTCGCCCGAGATTCCGGTGACATAGGCATATTCCAGATCGTTGTCGACATGGGAGAAGCGGGATTTCTGGCGCACCGTGAAAACATCGTTGATGCGGTGTTCGAATTCCCAGCCGATGCGCTGCTGCTGCTGGCGGAAATCGTTGAACTCCGGATCGCCGCCATAGAGGTCGGTCACGCCGTTCGCGTCATTGACGTAGATCGCGGTGCCGCCGACGGTCGAGTCCATCACCTCGCCCAGCAGCGTCAGCGTGGTGTCGTCATTGGGCCGGAAGGTCAGCGCCGGGGCGAAATAGAGCCGGTCGTCGGGAAAACCTTCGATCTCCGTCCCGGAATCGCGCGCCACGCCGGTCAGGCGGTAAAGCACCGATCCGCTCTCCGTCGCCGGGCCGGAAATGTCGAAATTGCCCTGGTAACGGTCATGGCTGCCGATCTGGACCTCGACCTCCCGGAACGGGGCCGCCGTGGGCCGCTTGGTCATCAGATTGACCAGCCCGCCGGCGCTGCTGGCGCCGTAGAGCGTGGAGGATGGCCCCTTGAGGATCGTGATGCCTTCCAGCCCGTAGGGTTCTGTCCGGAACAGGCTGGTCGGGCCGTTGAATTCCCGTAAGCCGTCGCGGAAGACGCCGTTATAGGTCGCGGCGAAGCCGCGCACGAAGAAGGCGTTGAATCGCGGATCGAAGCCGAACGCCCCGGTGCGCACGCCCGGAACGTAGTTCAGCGCCTCCAGCAGGGTACGCGGGTTGCGGTCGTCTAGCTGGTCCTCGGTGACGACCGAGATCGATTGCGGCACCCGAAGCAGGTTGTTGTCGGTCTTCGACCCGATCTGGCCTTCCGTCGCGACATAGCCGTCCTGGACCAGTATGTCGTCGCTTTCCGCATCCCCCGTCACCTCGATCCGGTCCAGCACCATCGTTTCCCCGCCCGCGTCGGCTTCCTGGGCCAACGCCCCGGAGGAGAGGGGGAACAGGGCCGCCGTCGCCAGAAGCGCCAGGCGGCAGGAGCGGAGGGAGGATAGGGGAAGCAAAAGGAGAATCCTTCTCGTGTTCCGGGGTTGATGTTCCGGGGCCGCGATCGGCGCGGCACTCGACATTGCGCGGCGCAATTGATAATGACTTTCAAAGTCAATGCAATTGAGAATTGCTATCAGCAATGTTTGCGATGAACGCGATGGCGGAACCGTCGGCCCCGGATGAGCCGATTGCGGACGACCGGCTTCTCGAACGGGTGCTGACGGGATCGTTCGCCCACCTTGCCGGCCGGATCGCCATCGCGCCGCCGGGGCCGCGCGCGGTCGCGGCCGCGCGGCTGCTGGATGGCCCGGCGCTTGCGGAGGCGCTAGATCTGCAAGCCGCCCCGTTCGGTGACGCCGACCGCCGGGCCGTCGCCTCCCTATGGTCGCAATATTATTTCGGGGCGCTGATCGGGGCCGTCGCCGCCATCGGCATGGCCGGCGGACGGACGGCGCTGCCGATCGATCCTGACGCGGCGGGAATCGTCCTCGAAGGCGGCTTGCCGGCGGGGCTCGTCCTGCCCCATGCCGGCCGAACCGCGCGCCCGTCGGAGGCGGCGCGGGATTTCATCGCCCTCTTCCGCTCCCACCTGTCGCCCATGGTCGACCGGCTGTCGGCCCACGCGAAGGCCTCCCCCCGCCTCTTCTGGGGCAACGCCGCCGCGGTCCTGGGCTGGGCGCTGGGGGAAGCCTGCGCCATGCGGCCGGAGGCCGGCGATCCCGCCCTCCTGCGGCAATTGCTGCTGGAAGACGCGCAGTGGCCGGACGGCGGCCCCAATCCGCTCGTCGGCGCGCTCAAATCCTGCGATGACCCGGCCGTCGCCGTCCGCCGGGTCTGCTGCGTCCGCTACCTCCTCCCCGGAATCCCCGGCTGCGGCCCGATCTGCCCGCTGGGGCGGTAAGTTGTTTTTATTGGTCATTCCCGACTTGATCGGGAATCCATAGGCCGGCGCCGCGCCGCCGGCGCCGAACGACCGGGGCCTTCAACGGCCGCCGACGATCCTTTCGAAGAAATCCCGGTACTGCCGGACCACGACCTCGCGGGTGAAGCGGGCGCGATAGGCCGCCTCCCCCGCCACGGCCAGCCGGTCGCGCAATTCCCTGTCGGCGACCACGCGGTTGAGCGCGGCGGCCATCGCCTCGACATCGTCGATCGGGGTAAGAAGCCCCGTCGCCCCGTCCTCGATCAGTGATTCCGGCCCGGCCGACCGGGCGGCGACCACCGCCCGCCCGTGCGCCCAGCCTTCGATCACCACATTGCCCAGCGGTTCGTGGCGCGACGGGCAGACGAAGATGTCAGCCGCCGCGAACAGCGCCGAGACATCCTCCCGCCAGCCCAGGAAGCGCACCCGGCCGGCGACCCCTGCCTCGACCGCCAGCGCCTCCAGCATCCGCCGGTCGGGCCCGTCGCCCGCCAGCCACAGCCAGGCGCGCTCCACCTTCGCCATCGCCTTCAGCAGCGTGTCGAACGCCTTGTTCGGATGCAGCCGGCCCAGCGCCAGGATCAGCGGCGCGTCGGCCGGCGTGTCGAATTCGGCTCGCGGAACCGCCGGCAGGGGTCGCGTCTCCACGAAATTCGGCAGGTAATGCGCTCGGTCCGCCGGCCAGCCCTCCCGCACCAGATAATCGACGATGTCCCGCGTATTGCCGATCAGATGATCGCAATGGCGGTAGTATTTCAGATTGTAGTAGCCGCCCAGCCGGGCGACGCGCAGCCACGGCCCGCGCGGGGAGATCGCGGTGGCGCGGTTCATCCAGCTCAACACGATGTCGGGATCGTAGCGCCGGCAAGCGGCCGCCAGCCGCCACCTTGTCGCCAGGTCCAGCGGCCCGCCGAAGCGCAGGTCCAGCGGCGACAGCCCGGCCTCCCGAAGCGCCGTCATCCGCTCCGGCGCGCCGCGCAACGTGACCTGCTGGTCGATCCCGGCATCGGCCAGCGCCGTCACCAGCCGGGTGAAGAAGGCCTCGGCCCCGCCATGCCGGCCGCCGGCCATGACCTGCATCACTTTCATGGCCTGGATCGTCCCCCGCGTCAGCCGCTGAATGCGATCCTGATAACAGAGCGGCTCCGGAAGGGGCAACGCCGGGGGATGCAGGAAAATTCGGCAGCGATTGCTGCAATGCACAAAATCGCGCCAGTTAGGAAATTGCACAAAAATCGGTCAGCCATTTCAACTACCTGAAAGGACTGGTGAATTCGGCCCGCCTCCGTCTGGCACGCCGCTTGTAACCGGAAGGACAGCACGGAAGCACGGACCCGGAGGCTCCCCCCAATGACCGGCACACGACAAAAGCTCGTCATCATCGGCAACGGCATGGCGCCGGGGCGGATGCTGGAACATCTGTTCGAGGCCGCGCCCGATTCCTACGACGTCACCATCTTCAATGCCGAGCCGAGGGTTAATTACGACCGGATCATGCTGTCCCCCGTCCTGGCCGGGGAGAAATCGTTCGAGGAGATCATCATCCATGGCGACGGCTGGTACATCGACCATGGCGTGATGCTCTACAAGGGCCATCGGGTCGTCGGGATCGACCGCACGGCCCGCACCGTCCGGTCGGAGCACGGGCAGGTCGCGCCCTATGACAAGCTGGTGATCGCCACGGGCTCCGTCCCCTTCGTCCTGCCGGTGCCGGGCAGGGAACTGGCGGGCGTGCTGACCTATCGCGACCTGGACGATGTGAACGCCATGATGCTGGCGGCCAGGGCGCGCGGGAAAGCGGTGGTAATCGGCGGCGGTCTCCTGGGGCTGGAGGCGGCGGCCGGCCTGCTGGAGCAGGGCATGTCGGTGACGGTCCTCCACCTGATGCCGACGCTGATGGAACGGCAGCTCGATCCCGCGGCCGGCTACCTGCTGCAGCGGGAGATCGAGCGGCGGGGGATAAAGGTCGTCACCGGGGCCAGCACGACGGAAATCCTGGGCGAAGGCCGGGTCCGCGCCGTCCGGCTTTCCGACGGGACGGAGATCCCCGCCGACCTCGTGGTCATGGCCGCCGGCATCCGCCCCAACGCCGCCTTGGCCGCCGAGGCCGGGCTGGAGGTCAATCGCGGCATCGTCGTCGACGGCCATATGCGGACCAGCGATCCCGACATCCTGTCGCTGGGGGAATGCGCGGAGGTCGGGGGCGTCTGCTACGGGCTGGTCGCGCCGCTCTACCAGATGGCCAACGTCGCCGCCGCCCATCTTGCCGGGCAGGACGGCGCGCCCTTCTCCGCCGCCGCCACCGCGACCCGGCTGAAGGTGAACGGCATTGATCTCTATTCCGCCGGGGATTTCGCGGAGGGGGAGGACCGGCAGGAGATCGTGCTGCGCGACGCCGCATCCGGGCTCTACCGCCGCCTCGTCCTCAAGGACGATCGGATCGTCGGGATCGTCCTCTATGGCGATACGGGCGACGGGCCCTGGTTCTTCGACCTCATGAGGAACGGCGTCGACATCTCCGCGATGCGGGAGACGCTGATCTTCGGCCAGGCCTGGCAGGGCGACGGGAAGCCCGATCCCCTCGCCGCCGTGGCGGCCCTGCCCAACGAGGCGGAGATCTGCGGATGCAACGGCGTCTGCAAGGGCAGGATCGCCAGCGCGATCTCCGATCTGGGGCTAACCTCGCTGGAGGAGGTGCGTGCCCACACCAAGGCCTCGGCCTCCTGCGGCGCGTGTACGGGGCTGGTCGAACAGCTTCTCGGCTTTGCGCTCGGCGACGGCTACGATCCGGGAGCGGTCGCGCCGATCTGCGGTTGCACCGGCCTCGGCCATGGCGATGTGCGCCGGCTGATCCGCGCGAAGGGCCTCAAGACCATCCCGCAGGCGATGCAGGAGCTGGAGTGGAAGACCTCCTGCGGCTGCGCGAAGTGCCGGCCGGCGCTCAACTACTATCTCGTCTGCGACTGGCCGGAGGATTACGCCGACGATTACCAGTCGCGCTTCATCAACGAACGCGCCCACGCCAACATCCAGAAGGACGGCACCTATTCGGTGGTGCCGCGCATGTGGGGCGGCATGACCAGTTCCCATGAGCTGCGCGCCATCGCCGACGTGGTCGACAAGTTCGCCATCCCGGCGGTCAAGGTGACCGGCGGCCAGCGGATCGACATGCTGGGCATCCGGAAGGAGGACCTTCCGGCGGTCTGGGCCGATCTGGGGAAGGCCGGCTTCGTCTCCGGCCATGCCTACGCCAAGGGGCTGCGCACGGTGAAGACCTGCGTCGGGACCGACTGGTGCCGCTTCGGCACGCAGGATTCCACCGGCCTCGGCATCCGGATCGAGAAGTTCATGTGGGGATCCTGGACCCCGGCCAAGGTCAAGATGGCCGTCTCCGGCTGCCCCCGGAACTGCGCGGAGGCGACCTGCAAGGATGTCGGCATCGTCTGCGTCGACAGCGGGTTCGAGATCCATTTCGCCGGCGCGGCGGGGCTGGACATAAGGGGGACGGAAGTTCTGGGCCTCGTGAAGACGGAGGATGAGGCGCTGGAGCATGTCGTGGCGCTGGTCCAGATGTACCGGGAGCAGGGGCACTATCTGGAGCGGATCTACAAATGGGCCGCCCGTGTCGGCATTCCCGAAATCCGCCGCCAGATCATGGAGGATGACGACCGCCGCCGCGCCTTCTTCGGCCGCTTCGTCTTCAGCCAGAAATTCGCCCAGGCCGATCCGTGGTCGGAGCGCGCGTCCGGCAAGGACAAGCATGAATTCCGGCCGATGGCGTCCATCGGCGTTTCCCAGGCCGCGGAATAGGGCGACGCGCATGACCGGCTGGATCGAGATCGGGGCGCTGGACGATATCCCCCGGCGCGGCGCGCGCTGCGTTTCGACGCCGGGCGGGCGGATCGCCATCTTCCGCACGGCGGAGGACCGGATCTTCGCGACGGAGGATCGCTGTCCGCATCGCGGCGGGCCGCTGAGCCAGGGCATCGTCCATGGCGCGGCCGTCACCTGCCCGCTGCACAATTGGGTGATCTCGCTTGAGACCGGACAGGCGATGGGGGCCGACGAAGGATCGGTGAGGACGATCCCGGCCCGGGTCGAGGACGGCCGCATCTTCATCGCCCCCGAAGCCGCCGGCCGGGCGGCCTGAAGGCGGCGATGCCCTCGCCCCTCCCGGTCAGGACCACCTGTCCCTATTGCGGCGTCGGCTGCGGCATTCTCGCCGGCCGGGACGCCGACGGCGCCGTCTCGATCGCGGGCGATCCGGATCATCCGGCCAATCAGGGCCGTCTCTGCTCCAAGGGATCGGCGCTCGCCGACACGCTGTCGCTGGAGGAGAGGCTGCTGCGGCCGGTCGTCCATGGCCGGGAGACGGGCTGGGACGAGGCGCTTTCCGCCGTCGCTTCGGGCTTCGCGGAGACGATGGCGCGGCACGGCCCGGACAGCGTCGCCTTCTACGTCTCCGGCCAGTTGCAGACGGAGGATTACTACGTCGCCAACAAGCTGATGAAGGGCTGGTTCGGCACGGCGAACATCGACACCAACTCCCGCCTCTGCATGGCCTCATCGGTCGCGGGACACCGCCGCGCCTTCGGGTCGGACACCGTGCCCGGCTGCTATGAGGATCTGGACGAGACCGACCTGGCGGTGGTGACGGGCTCGAACCTCGCCTGGTGCCACCCGGTCCTGTTTCAGCGGCTGCTGGCCGCGCGGGAGCGGCGGGGGACGAAGATCGTCGTCATCGACCCGCGCCGCACCGTGACCGCCGAGGCCGCCGACCTGCACCTGCCGCTCGCGCCGGGAAGCGACGTCGCGCTGTTCAACGGGCTGCTGGCCCATCTGCGCGAGGCGGGCGCAATCGAGCACGGTTTCGTCCGCGACCATACTTCCGGGCTGGAGGCGGCGCTGGACTGCGCTCGGCGGACGACCCTCGCCGAAACCGTCCGCATCACGGGCCTGCCGGAGAGGCTTCTGGAGGAATTCTTCCGGCTGTTCGCCGCCACGCCGCGCACGGTCACGCTCTATTCGCAAGGGGTGAACCAGTCCTCCAGCGGCGTCGACAAGGTCAACGCCATCATCAACTGCCATCTGCTGACGGGCAGGATCGGCAAGCCGGGAACAGGCCCCTTCTCCCTCACCGGCCAGCCCAACGCCATGGGTGGACGGGAGGTCGGGGGCCTTGCCAACGCGCTGGCCGCCCACACCGATATCGAGAACCCCCGCCACCGGGCGCTGGTCCGGTCCTTCTGGGACAGCCCCGCGATCCCGCAACGCCCCGGGCTCAAGGCGGTAGACCTCTTCCGCGCCGTGGGGGACGGGCGGATCAAGGCGGTCTGGATCATGGCGACCAATCCCGTCGACAGCCTGCCGGACGCGGACAGGGTGGCGGCCGCCCTGCGCGATTGTCCGCTGGTGGTGGTCTCGGACATGGCCCGCGATACCGACACCACCCGCCACGCCGATATCCTCCTTCCCGCCGCGGGCTGGGGGGAGAAGGACGGCACGGTCACCAATTCCGAACGGCGCATATCCCGCCAGCGCCGGTTCCTCGACCCACCGGGGGAGACGCAGCCGGACTGGTGGATCATCTGCCAAATCGCCCGGCGGATGGGCTTCTCCGGCTTCGACTACGATTCCCCGGCGGAGATCTTCGACGAGCATTGCCGGCTGACCGCCTTCCTGAAGGACGGCGCGCGGGACCTCGACCTGTCCGGCCTCGCCGGGCTGGGCGCGGAAGGCTACGATTCGCTGGAACCGGTCCAGTGGCCCGTGACCGGGCGCGACCGGAAGGAATCGAAACGCTTCTTCGGGTCGGGCGGCTTCTTCACCGGCGACCGCCGCGCCCGTTTCGCGCCGGTCTCGCACCGCCCGCCAGCCTCCGCGACGGGACCGGACTATCCCCTGCTGCTCAATACCGGCCGCATCCGCGACCAGTGGCACAGCATGACCCGCACCGGAAAGGCGACGCGGTTGATGGCCCATCTGGCGGAGCCGTTCATCGAAATCCATCCCCGCGACGCCGCCCGTCACGGCCTCCCTGACGTTGCCATCGCGCGGGTGGAAAGCAGTCACGGATCGGCCCTGCTGCAGGTGACGGTGACCGACGCCGTAAGGCCGGGGGAGGCGTTCGCGCCGATCCACTGGACAGACCGGTTCGCCGCCCGCGCCCGGATCGGCGCGCTGTTCCCGCCGCATGTCGACCCGATCTCCGGCCAGCCGGAATCGAAGGCGACGCCGGTCAGGGTCTCGCCGTTCGTCGCCCGCTGGCGCGGTTACGGGCTGACGCGGGAGCGGCCGTCGCCCGATCGCGACCTCTATTGGGCGGCGTCCCCCGTGGAGGGCGGCTGGCAGATCGAATTCGCCGGGACCGACCGGCCGGAGAATTGGGAGGAGGAGGCCGCCCGGCTCCTTGGCCTCCGAATCCGCCCGGAGGATCTGCTGGTCTTCCACGACCCGACGGCAGGGCTCTACCGGCTGGCGGCGTTCGAGGGCGATCGCCTGACGGCCGCGCTCTTCATTTCCGCCGGTCCGGTCGCGATCTCCCGCTTCTGGGCGATCGCGCAGCTTGCCGCGACCTTCCGCCCCGCAATGCGCCTGCAGGCCATCGCCGGCCAGGGCGGCAGGGCGATGCCGGATAAGGGGCCGATCCTCTGCGCCTGCCTGAATGTGGGCGTGAAGGAAATCGCGGCCGCGCTCGCCGGCGGGGCCGGCACGGTCGAGGCGATCGGCGCGGCGACCCGCGCCGGCACCGGCTGCGGCGCCTGCCGCGCCGAAATCAGGGGGATGATCGATGCATATGCCAGCCAGGCCGCCGAGTGACCGCGCCCTCCCGCCCATGGCCTCCCCGGCGACGCCCGGCGGCCGGGTGATCCTGGTCGGGGCCGGGCCGGGCGATCCGGACCTGCTGACGCTGAAGGCCGTGAAGGCGATGCGGGCGGCCGACATCATCCTCCATGACGACCTCGTCTCTCCAGAAGTGCTGGACATGGCGGGCCCGACGCCCCGGCGCGTGCCGGTCGGCAAGCGCGGCGGCCGGCCGGGCTGCCCGCAGCAGGAGATCAACGCGCTGATGGTGACGCTGGCCCTGTCGGGGAAGCGAATCGTCCGGCTGAAATCCGGCGATCCCATGATCTTCGGCCGGGCGGGGGAGGAGATCGCCTGCCTCGTCGCCGCCGGCATAGCGGTGGAGATCGTTCCGGGCATCACCTCCGCCCTCGCCATGGCCTCGGCGCTCGGCCTCTCCCTCACCCATCGCGACCGCGCGCAATCGGTGCGCTTCGTCACCGGCCATGCCCGAACCGGCGGCCTTCCCGAAGACCTCGACTGGCGCTCGGTCGCCGACCCTGGCACGACCACGATCTTCTATATGGGCGGCCGGTACGCGGCGAGGATCGCCCGCCGGCTGATCGACGAAGGGCTGCCTCCCGGTACTCCCGTCGCCGCGATGGCGTCCGTGTCCCGCGCGGACGAGACGGCCTGGCGAGGCTGTCTGGTGGGGTTGGCAGCGGAAGGGCTTCCCCTGCCTGCCGGCGCGCCCGTGCTAATGGCGATCGGCGGGGCGGTGGAGAACCAACAATGCCCCTCACCCTCCCGCTTCGCGGGTCCCTCCCTCTCCCACAAGGGGCGAGGGTAAGTTGGTAGCCCTCTCCCCTTGTGGGAGAGGGTTGGGTGAGGGGGGTTAAGGTTCCTCCTTATGAATCGACAGCGGGCTGAACGCCTGCGAGACCGGCATCATCTGGATGCGGTTGATGTTGACGTGGCGGGGCAGCGTCGTCGCCCAGAAGATCGATTCCGCGATGTCCTCCGCGGAGAGCGAGACGACGCCCTCATACTTGGACCGCGCCCTGGCCTCGTCGCCCTTGAAGCGGACGGTGGAGAATTCCGTCTCCGTCATCCCCGGCTCGATGTTCGTCACCCGCACCTGCGTCCCCAGCAGGTCGGCGCGCAGACCCAGCGCGAAATGGCGAACGAAGGCCTTCGAGGCGGCATAGACGCTGCCGCCCGGATAGGGGTAGTCGCCGGCCACGGAGCCGACGGTGACGACATGCCCGCCGCCCGACTCCAGCCGGGGCAGCAGCGTCCTGACGGTGTAGAGCAGCCCCTTGACGTTGGTGTCGACCATCGTCTCCCAGTCGGCGAGGTCGACCTTCTGGGCCGGCTCCAGCCCCAGCGCCAGCCCGGCATTGGCGACGACGGTGTTGATCCCGGCGAACGGGGCGGGGATGGCGTCGATCGCCCGCTCCGTCGCGGCGCGGTCCCGCACGTCCAGTTCCACCGCAAGGCAGCGTTCCGCGCCGACCTCCGCCTGAAGCTCCGCCAGCCTGTCGCCCCGCCTGCCGGCCGCGATCACTTTCGCGCCGGCCCCGGCGAAGCGCCGGACGGCCGCCCGCCCGATGCCGGAGGTGGCGCCGGTCACGAAGACGACCAGACGGCTGGGATCGAGCATCTCATACATGGCTGGGGCTCCTTACGCCGATGTCCTCAGAGGCGTCCTCGCCGACGACGCCACGCCTTCTCAACTCGTCGATCTCCGCCGGACCATAGCCGTTCTCGCGCAGGATCTCAGCCGTGTGCTCGCCCAGCCGGGGGGCCGGCAGCCGCACCCGGCACGGCGTCTCCGCCAGCTTCACCGGGAATCCCAGCATGCGGACGGGCCCGTGCCCAGGATGGTCGACATCGATCGCCATCTCCTGCGCCACGATCTGCGGGTCGGCGAAGGTTTCCGCCAGATCCTGCACCCGGCCGCAGGGCGCGCCGGCGGCGTTGATCCGGTCGATCCAGACCTGCTGCGGCTGCGTGCGCATCTTGTCGTCGATCATCGCCTTCAGCTCCGCCCGGCGGGCGAACCGCTTCTCGTTCGTGTCGTAGCGCGGATCGTCCAGCAGATGGTCGAGGCCGATCACGGAAAGGAAGCGCCGCAGGATGACGTCGTTGCTGGGCGCGACCGCCACCTCGCCGTCCGAAGCCTGGAACAGCCCGTAGGGGGCGACCAGCGGATGGTCGTTGCCCGTCCGCTCCGGAACCCTGCCGGTCGCGAAGAATTCCGACGCCAGATAGGCCATCATGCTGAGCGCGCCGTTGACCATGGCCGATTCGACATGCTGCCCCCTTCCGCTGAGGTCGCGGGCGCGCAGCGCGCTGACGACCCCGAAGGCGGCGTAGAGGCCGGCGATCAGGTCGGTGAAGGGCTGGCCGGTGCGCATCGGCTCCCCGTCCGCCGGGCCGTTCACGCTCATCATGCCGCTCATCGCCTGGGCGATGAAGTCGAAGGCCGGGCGGTCGATATAGGGGCCGGTGCCGCCGAAGCCGGTCACGTCGCAGGTGACGAGGCGCGGGTTCAGCGCCTTCAGCCGGCTGGGGCCGAAGCCCATCTTCGCCAGCACGCCCGGCCGGAAGTTGGCGACCAGCACGTCCGCATTCTCCAGCATCCGGGCCAGCACCGCCTTCCCCTCATCGCTGTAGAGATCCAACAGGATCGATTTCTTGTTGCGGTTGAAGGACGCGTAATACCAGGAGAGGCCGTCGCGCATCGTCCCCTGCTCCCGGATCGGGTCGCCGCGTCCGGTCTCCACCTTGATGATCTCCGCGCCCATGTCGCCCAGCAGCATGGTGCAGAACGGGCCGGAGAGGACGCGCGTCAGGTCGATGACCCGGATACCGTCCAGCGGCTGCCTTCCTGCCTGTTCCATCATCCGGCCCCTCAGCCGCAGGCGGTCGCGACGGCGTCGAGGGCGTGGAGGTCGAGCCGCCGGCCCGCCTTCATCACCTGCCCCGGCAGCGGATGGCCGACCAGCTTCTCCGCGCGGCGCGACATCTCCACGACGCCCTCCAGGCTGACGCCGCTTTCGATGCCGCATTCGTCCAGCATGTAGACCAGATCCTCGGTGCAGATATTGCCCGTCGCCTTCGGCGCGAAGGGGCAGCCGCCCAGCCCGCCGAGGCTCGATTCATAACTGGTGATCCCCTCCTCCAGCCCGGCATAGGCGCAGACCAGCCCGACGCCGCGCGTGTTGTGGAAATGCAGCGCGATGTCGGCTTCCGGCACGTGGCGGGCCAGCGCCCGGCATCTTTCCCGGACGAGCGGCGGCGTCGCCATGCCCGTCGTGTCGCCCAGCGACAGCTTCGTGATGCCCATGTCGCGATAGGCAAGCGCGATATCGACCACCCGCTGCACCGGCACGTCGCCCTCGAACGGGCAGCCGAAGGAAGTGGCGATGGCGCCGAAGATCTGCATGCCGGCCCCTTCGGCGATCCGGCATATCTCCCGGAAGCCCTCCAGCGATTCGGCGATCGACCGGTTGACGTTCTTGGCGTTGTGGCTTTCCGACGCCGAGACGAACACGACCATGGCGTCCAGTTCCGCCGCAGCCGCCCGTTCCGCGCCCTTCACGTTGGGCACCAGCGCGGTCAGCACCGCGCCTTTCGACCTGTCGATCCCGGCCAGCACCTCGGCCGCGTCGCGCATCTGCGGCACGGCGCGCGGCGACACGAAGGAGGTGACCTCCAGATGGCGGATGCCTGAATCGATCAGCCCGTTGACGATCCCGATCTTCTCCTCCGTCGGCACCCAGACAGGCTCCGACTGGAGGCCGTCGCGCGGCCCCACCTCGACCACGCTGACCCGTGGCGGCAAACCGTTCGTTGCCGTCTCTCCACCGATCCCGTTCGCATCGTTGCGTTCCATCGGGCATTCCGGGTTGTTTTGGTCGACCAGATTGGTATACCGTCCACCAGACAACAATCAACGCCTAAAATCGGGCGATCCGCGGGGAGGCGGTGAATGGCGGCTTCGGAGGCCGAGGGCGAGGCCCATCAGAACAGGACGGACGGCAATCTGGGGGAGCAGGTCTTCGCGAAGGTCCGCGCGGACATCCTGTCCCTGGCGCTCGTCCCCGGTCAGGCGATCTCCGAACGCGACCTTCAGGCGACCTACGGCGCATCGCGCACGCCCATCCGGCAGGCCCTCCTCCAACTCTCCCATGAGGGGCTGGTCGTCCGCACCGACCGTTCCTACGCTGTCGCGCCGATCGATTTGCAGCAGATGGCGGAGATCTTCGAATATCGCGAGGTGGTGGAGGATGCGGCCATCCGGCTGGCCTGCGAACGCGCGAGCGCGGCCGAGTTGGACGCCATACGGGAGACGATCGATCGGGGCCTTGCCGATTTCACGCCGGAGGTCTGGTTCGAGGTCGGCTACGATGTGCATGTCCAGCTCGCCGCCCTGTCGGGCAACCGCTTCCTGCGCGATGCGGTCAAGGATGTCGTCACCCGCACCGCCCGGGCACGCTGGCTGGTCGCCAGCTCTCCCGAGGGAAGGGAGGCTTCCCACCGGGAACATTGCGACATCCTGGGTCTGGTGCGCGCCGGCCGGGCCGATGACGCCGCCGCCGCGATCCGGGAACATGGGCGCGATGTTCGCGACCAGATCATGGAGGCGATCGGGGAAAGGCGCCGCTATTTCGGCGCGCAAGGGATCGTGGTCCGCAGCGCCTGAGGGGCGGCGGGCCATGAGGCGGACGCGGAGGCGCGGAGGAAAATCCCGCCGCGGCCGGTTTCGACAATGGCGAACAATGAAGGAGAGGGAGGTCCAGATGTCAGCAATGTTCAGAACCGCCGGACGCGTCGCGGGTGCGATGGTCGTCGCCGCCGGCCTGACGGCGTTCCAGCCCGCCAGCGCGGCGGAGTGCATCGCCCCGGCCGATCCGGGCGGCGGCTGGGATTTCACTTGCCGGTCGGTGGGCAAGATCCTGACCGATCTGGGGCTGGTCGACGAGCCCGTGCAGGTGACCAACATGCCCGGCGGCGTCGGCGCCGTCGCCTATGCCCATGTCGCGTCCGAACGGGCCGACGATGAGGAACTGCTGGTCGCGACCTCCACCGTCGGCGTGACCCAGATCGCCCAGGGCCGCTATCCGGCCGATATCGATGTGATGCGCTGGGTCGCCATGCTGGGCACCGATGTCGGCGTCATCCTGGTCGATGATGAATCGCCGCTCCAGACGCTGGACGATCTGGTGACGGCGATGCAGGAGGATCCCGCCTCCGTGGTCGCCGGCGGATCGTCCGGGGCCGGCGGCTGGGACCATATCCGCCTGCTGATGCTGGCCAAGGCCGCCGGACTGACGCCTGAGGAGTTCAAACTGATCCGCTGGGTCCAGTTCGATGGCGGCGGGCCTGCCGTCACCCAGATGATGGGCGGCCATATCGCGCTCGTCTCCACCGATCTGGGAGAGATCGCGGGCTTCGTCGAATCCGGCGACATCCGGGTGCTGGCGGCGCTGTCGGACGACCGTATCCCGGCCTTCCCGGATGTGCCCACCGCGATCGAGCAGGGGCTGGAGGTCACCGGCTATAACTGGCGCGGCTTCTATACCGGGGGCGAGGTTTCCGACGAGGCCTATCAGGGCTGGGTCTCCACGCTCAACGAACTCTACGAATCCGACGAGTGGCAGGAGACGGCCGTCTCCAGCGGCCTGGTGCCGTTCTGGCGCGGCGGCGAAGAGTTCGAGGCCTATGTCGCCGACCAGACCGACCAGATGCGGCAGATTTCCCGCGATATCGGTGTGATCGAATGAGCGACCGGATCGCGGGCCTGCTCTTTCTGGCCCTGTCGATCTGGTACGGCGTGACCGCGGGGACCTATGAGGCGAGCTTCGGCGACCCTCTGGGCCCCGCGGCCTTTCCCGTCATGCTCGCCATCCCGGCCGGCCTGTTCAGCCTCTATTTGATCCTCCGCCCCGATCCCGATCCGGAATGGTCGGTCGGGGGGCCGCTGCTGCGGCAGGTCGCGACGCTGGCGGTGCTGGTCGGCTACGCGCTGCTGCTGGAGGATCTGGGCTATCTGGCGGCGACCTTCGCGGGCGTCGTTCTGATGAGCCGCCTGCTCGGCGCGGGCTGGCTGAAATCGGCGATATCGGGCGCGGCTATGAGCATCGGGCTCTACATCGTCTTCGACCGGCTGCTCGGCCTGCCGCTGCCGCTTCTTCCGGAATTCATGAGCTAGGCCCGGTCCAGTGGATATCCTCGCCTCCCTCGCCCACGGCTTCTCGGTCGCCATCACGCCGACCAATCTGGCGCTCGCGGTCTTCGGCTGCTTCATCGGCACGATCATCGGCGCGCTGCCGGGCATCGGTCCGGTCAACGGCGTCGCGATCCTGGTGCCGCTCGCCTTCGCATTGCAGCTCGACCCGACCTCCGTGCTGATCCTGATGTCCTGCATCTATTACGGCTGCACCTATGGCGGTCGCATCGCCAGCATCATGCTCAACATCCCGGGCGACGCGTCCAGCATCATGGCGACGCTGGACGGCCATCCGATGGCCAAGGCCGGCAAGGCGTCCGAAGCGCTGGCCATCTCCGCCGTCGCGTCCTTCATCGGCGCGACCGTCGCGACGGTGGGGTTGACCCTGTTCGCCCCCATCCTGGCCGGCGCGGCCATCTATTTCGGCCCCAGCGACTATTTCGCGCTCTATGTCCTGGCCTTCGCCATGATCGGCGGCGTCACCGGGGCCAACCCGTGCAAGACGCTGCTGGCCGCCTTCCTGGGCCTGATGATCGGCACGGTCGGCCTTGACCCATCGACCGGCGTCGAGCGGTTCACCTTCGGCTCCTTCAACCTCTTCGACGGGTTCGACCCGATCGTCGCGATCGTCGGCCTGTTCGCGATCAGCGAGGTGATGATCTATCTGGAGACAGCGCACAAATCCGATGGCGTGATGGTGCCGATGGGCCGGGCCATCCCCCGCTTCCGGGACATGCTGCCCGGCTGGGGCGCTGCCGTGCGCGGGTCCTTCATCGGCTTCCTCTCGGGCATCCTGCCCGGCGCGGGCGCGTCGCAGGGCGCATTCATGGCCTATGTCGCCGAAAAGCGGCTCAGCAACCGCGACGGCACTTTCGGCAAGGGCGACCCGCGCGGCCTGGCCGCGCCGGAAGCGGGCGACAACGCCGCGGCCGGCGGCGCGCTGATCCCGATGCTGACGCTGGGCATCCCCGGCAGCGGCACGACGGCGGTGATGCTGGCGCTGCTGATCTCGCTCAACGTCCAGCCGGGACCGCTGCTGTTCGAGCGCCAGCCGGACATGGTCTGGGGGCTGATCGCCTCGCTCTACATCGCCAATGTGGTGCTGCTGGCGATGAACATCCCGCTGGTGGGCATGTTCACGCGGATGCTCGCCATGCCGCAATGGATCCTGATGCCGTTCATCGTGATGGTCAGCTTCCTCGGCGTCTATTCGATCAGCCATTCGACCTTCGACCTGCTGGTCATGACCGGCTTCGGCGTTTTCGGCTTCCTCATGCGGAAGCTCGACATCTCGCTGGTGCCCATCGTGCTGGGCATGTTGCTGGGCGCGGATATGGAGAACAACCTCCGGCGCACCCTCAGCATCTCCAACGGCGATTTCGGCATCCTGATCGAAAGCCCGATTGCCCAGGGGCTCTACGCCGTCACCGCAATCGCCCTGCTCGCCTCCCTCGCCTTCGCCTTCACCGGCCGGCGGAAAGCCCGGGCCGAGCCGGATCGGGAGACTGGCGACGCCTGAGAAAGCAATCGATTGCAGTTTGATTGCGCCGTCCCAATTTAAGTGTATACTGAAAGTATATATGTTTTCACGGTGGAGGCTGAGTGATGGCCAGTATCGAAACCGCAAAACTGTTCAAGCATGGCGGGAGTCAGGCTGTCCGTCTGCCCAAGGAATTCAGAATGCCAGGAGAAGAAGTGCGAGTTCGTCGCCTGGGCCATAGCGTTCTGCTGGAGCCGATAGAGCGAAACGTCGAGGATGTCAGGGCAATCTTCGCCGAAATCGATCGTCTGGGCGGCGAAGCCTTCCTTCCCGAAGGGCGCCCTCCTCAACCGCCTATGCCACTGGATGACGATATCTCGTTCGACTGATGATCTGCCTCGATACCAATGCCGCCATCGCGGCGATCAACAGGCGGGCGCCCGAAGTTCGACGACGATTGGAGGTCACGATAGCGCAGGGTGTGGATATCGGCATTCCCGCCATCGCCTTGTTCGAACTGCACTACGGAATCGCCAAGAGCGCCCGGCCTTTCGAAAACGCCATGATACTGGACACTTTCCTTGCCCTAGGCATGTCGCTCTGGCCGTTTGAACCGGAAGATGCCGGAGAAGCCGGAGAAATTCGTGCGGCGCTTGAGCGCGCAGGCACTCCCATCGGCCCATATGACGTTCTGATTGCAGCTCAGGCGCGTCGCCGGAACGCCATCCTCGTCACCGCAAATACCGGTGAGTTCGATCGGGTTCCGGGACTGAAGATTCAGAACTGGGCCATTGTCTGACGACCAGCGGAATTTTCACCGCATATGACGAAAACGGCGGCCCTTAGGCCGCCGTTCTCTTTTGCCGATGCCGGTTCCGCTACTGGAACAGGGTCAGCGAGTTGATGAAGGTCTTGGTCACGCCCGCCAGCAGCGGGATGCCGACGAAGCCCCAGGCGAGCACGAGCTGCAGGGTCGTCGTGCCGCCTTCGTGAGTTCCGGTGCTCATTGGTCGTTCTCCCTTATGCCGTGGCAGAGGCGGCGGCGACGCCGTCGGCCTCTTCCTTCATGTGGTGGCGCTTGTCGACGGCCTTGACGAAGAAGTTGCAGATGAACCCGATCACCAGCAATCCGGCCATGATGTACATGGTGGTGTTGTAGGCCTGGGCCTTCGGCACGCCGTGGGTCACGTTGTACTCACGGATATAGTTGACCAGCACCGGGCCGAAGATGCCCGCCGCCGACCATGCCGTCAGCAGCAGCCCGTGGATCGCGCCGACATAGCGGGTCCCGTACATGTCCCGCAGATAGGCCGGCACGGTGGAGAAGCCGCCGCCATACATGCTGATGATGATCAGGAAGCAGACGACGAAGCCGACCACGCTGCCGATCGAGCCGGTATAGGGCACGGTGCAGTAGAGGACGAAGCCCAGCACCATGAACACGAAGTAGGTGTTCTTCCGCCCGATGAAGTCCGACGTGGACGCCCAGGCAAAGCGGCCGCCCATGTTGAACAGGCTCATCAGCCCGACGAGGCCCGCCGCCGCGATCGGGGTGATCTGGCTGGGGAACATCTCCTGGCTCATCGCCGAGGCCTGGCCCAGAACGCCGATGCCGGCGGTCACGTTGAGGCACAGGACCCACCAGATCAGCCAGAATTGCGGCGTCTTCAGCGCGTCATAGACATAGACGTTGTTGGTGGTGATCAGCTTCTTCGACTGCGCCGGGGCGACATAGCCCTTCGGCGCCCAGCCCGGCGCCGGGACGCGGACGATCGCCGACCCTACCAGCATGAAGGCCAGATAGACGATCCCCAGCACGATGAAGGTTTCCTTCACCCCGATATGGGTGTCGGTGGTGAACTGGTTCATCAGCCAGACCGACAGGGGGGCGGCGATGAAGGCGCCGCCGCCGAAGCCCATGATCGCCATGCCCGTCGCCATGCCGGGACGGTCGGGGAACCATTTGATGAGCGTCGAGACCGGGGAGATGTAGCCGATGCCCAGCGCGATGCCGCCCAGCACGCCGTACCCCAGATAGATCAGCCACAGATTGTGGATCTGGATGCCGATCGCGGAGATGAAGAACCCGCCGGCCCAGCAGAGCGCCGCGGTGAACATGGCGCGACGCGGCCCGCCTTCCTCCACCCAGCGGCCGAACACGGCCGAGGAGACGCCGAGGAAGAAGATGGCGATCGAGAAGATCCAGCCGAGTTGCGTCAGCTTCCAGTCTTCCGGCGCCGATTCGGTGATGCCGACCAGTTTCGTCATCGGCAGGTTGAAGACACTGAGCGCATAGGCCTGGCCGATGCACAGGTGAACGCACAACGCGGCAGGCGGCACCATCCACCGGCTGTAGCCGGGTTTGGCGACCGTATGCTCACGGTCTAGAAACGAAAACATGCTCATCTTTGGACTTTCCCCCATTCCTTATCGTTAATTGACGCTTCCTGGATTCAGTCTCTATATTCTCTTCCAACCAATAGTGAGATTGGTCGAAAACCAAGCGTCTGTCTTTGTCGCCTCAGATACTGCCATCACTTATTCTGAATGGGCAAGACAGTATGCTTGATGGAGATTTACGTTATTTGAACTATTCCAGGAACGACGACCGCAACGTACCCGCAATTCTGAGGAAGGTCGTTGATGCGCTTCCAACCTGACCTGGTCCCCGCCGACGCTCACAAGTTGCTCAACCGTTTCATCGCAATCGTTGGATGGAACGTATGGAAAAAGCGGTTCAACGAACTCGATCAACAACGCGCACAGAATATCTTTCTCGACGACTTCATATCTGACTCGTTTGTAATCGAGAAGGCGCTCCAACAGGCTGCAGCTTATCGCGAAAAGCACAATCGTTGGCTGATCAAACGACCCGATCAGATCGATTACCCAATGTATAAGTTGCTCGGGTTCGCCTCCACAACTGCGCGCGTTTATGCTCGGCTCTCACTGCACGGCCAGTCGCGCCTGAGAGGCATGCTGCGTGATGGCCTGAAGAATGATCGTGGACTTTCAGCAATAGCATTCGAGATGGAGGTTGCTGGCCATCTTCTCCGCCGTGGATTCGACGTTCAGTTCCACGACCTGGAGCATGGCAAGTTCGATTTCATCGCGTGTCTTGATGGCATCGAGATCGAAGTGGAATGCAAGAGAGCCAGTGCCGATGTTGGACGCCAGATTCACCGACGCCGGATGGCGCAGCTTGGTGGCCACTTCACCCGCTCTTGGTCCGGCCAATTGGACGATGGCGGGCACTTCCTGCGCGTCACTTTGCCTGACCGTCTGCATGGTGAGGATCAAATCATGCATGCTATCGCAGAAACAGCGATACTGGCACTCGGCATGAAATCTAACTTCCCGGGACCAACGCCTTGTACAGTTCAATATCAGTCCTTCAATCTCGCTGGAACGCCGCTAGAAGGCTCTGTCGAGAATATTAATATCGAAACTGTACATCGCTTTACGGAGGCTCGGTTCGCCGTACCAAATCCGCAACTCTTGATTATGCTTCAGCCTTCGCGGGCAGCCTTACTAATGGCGGTGGAAAGTCGTAAGCCTGACCAGATGCTCAAAGGTCTCTACCGCCAATTGAAAACAGGCGCAGACCAGCTTTCAAAAAACCGTCCGGGCATCTTATGCGTTCTTTTGGCCGACATTTCCGGACCACAACTTATCGAGTTGGCAAATGCAGAAGCGCCAACTGGTCTTCAAGTCACGACATCGGAGCTTCTCGAGGCCGAACATCGCCGGCATCTACACACCATCGCCTATATGGCGCAGAGCGATCTCGTGGCATCGAACCATATCCTCGGCAGCCATATTCAACGTGGCATGCAGGCGAGGGGTCCAACCTATACCTTCAAGAATCGGCACCACCCCGCCGTGGCAGACCCGCGGCTTGACGTCTTCGATCTGCTACGTTCGTCTACAGTCACCTAAGACCGGCGCCACTTCAGAACGAGTAGGTGCTGCATGACAATACTCACACCTATCTCGCCATGCGCCAGAATAAAAAGGGCTCAGCCATCTCTGGCCGAGCCCTTCCTTTTTGGTGGAGCCAAGTGGGATCGAGCCGCTGACATCTACATTGCCATTGTAGCTTAGCTGTGGTCCGCCAGATCAGCCCGCGCGGGCCTTCTTGACCACCTCGTTCAGGGTCTTCACGGCCTCGACCGACTTGTCGAACATCGCCTTCTCCTCTGCGCTCAGCTCGATCTCGACGATCCGCTCCACGCCGCCGGCGCCGATCACCACCGGCACGCCGATATAGAGGCCGTCGACGCCGTACTGGCCGGTGAGCTGCGCCGCGCAGGGCAGCACGCGCTTCTTGTCCTTGAGGTAGGATTCCGCCATCGCGATGGCCGACGAGGCCGGGGCATAGAAGGCCGAGCCGGTCTTCAGGAGGCCGACGATCTCCGCCCCGCCGTCGCGGGTCCGCTGGACGATCTGGTCCAGCTTCTCCTGGGTCGTCCAGCCCATCTTCACCAGGTCCGGCAGCGGGATGCCGGCGACGGTGGAATAGCGCACCGACGGCACCATGCTGTCGCCATGGCCGCCCAGCACGAAGGCCGTCACGTCCTCGACCGAGACCTGGAACTCGTCGGCCAGGAAATGGCGGAAACGGGCGGAATCCAGCACGCCAGCCATGCCGACCACCTTCGCCGCCGGGAAGCCCGTGACCTCCCGCATCACGCCGACCATGGCGTCGAGCGGGTTGGTGATGACGATGACGAAGGCGTCGGGCGCGTGCTCCCGGATGCCGGCGCCGACCGATTCCATCACCTTGGTGTTGGTGCCGACCAGGTCGTCGCGGCTCATCCCCGGCTTGCGCGGCACGCCGGCGGTCACAATCACCACGTCGGCGCCGGCGATGCCGGAATAGTCCGACGCGCCGCTATAGGCAGCGTCGAAGCCTTCGACCGGCGCAGCCTGGGCGATGTCGAGCGCCTTGCCCTGCGGGATACCGTCCATGATGTCGAACAGGACGACATCGCCCAATTCCTTGATGCCGGCCAGCAACGCCAGGGTGCCGCCGATCTGGCCGGACCCGACGAGCGCGATCTTCTTGCGTGCCATGAACGCTTCCTTTGAACCTGATGGGTCTGGGCGGCAAAGCCGCCGGATGCGCGGGATTGCTGCGTTGCGGCAATGACGCGCGAATGCGCCCGGTTCCTACCGTGAATCCGGGATCAGGGCAAGGCCGGCCGCCATGGCGCGACCCTTCCCGCGGGGGCGGGGCCGGTGGGGGCGGCCGCCGGTTTCGCGTCTTTCCCCGGGAAGTCCCCGGCATGCCGGTCGAACCGCCGCATCAGCCCCTCCAGCGCCTTCTTCACCGCCATGTTGCCATGGGTGTTGGGCGGCAGCAGCGACACCCGCGTCACCACCTCCAGCCGCAGCGGCCGGGGCAGGCGGTGGAGGTCCCGCACCAGCCGCGCGCGGACGATCGCCGGCACCCGCTGTCCTTCGATCAGCGTCACCACGATCTTCCGGAAGACCACAGGCGGCAGGTCGAGCCGGTAGTTGAACATCATCAGATCGTCCACCAGCGTCGCCGGGTCCCGCCCCGCCGCCGCCAGATCCTCCAGATAGCTGACCAGCGCGCGCCGCGTCGCCGCGCGGGCGGCCGCCATCTCCTCCACCGCCACGGCCTTCATGCCGGTGAGCGAGGCCGGCGACAGCCCCTCCCGCACCGCCATGCCAACGGATTCGCGCACCCGGGGATGGTTGGAGACCCTTCCCACATCCTCCGCCAGGGCGCGCGCATGATCGTCACCCACGGCCCTCGGCAGCAGCCGGGCCGCCGCCGCCATGGCGTTGGGCCCGAACGGATCGTGGTTCGCCATAGTGGAGAGGACCGACGCATGGTCGAACGGCCCCAGGTCCAGATCCTCGTTCAGCAGGTCCTCGGCCTTGAGGTCGCGGACCGTCCGCGCCTCGATCCGCGCCGGCAGCCCCAGCCGGAACCGGTTGCGCAGATCGGCGAGGAAACAGGCCAGCACCGTATCCGCCGGGGGCGCTGTATCGGCCTCTATGTCATGGAGGGGGGAATCCATGGGGCGGTTATTCAGGGAAAATCGTTAAGAATGTGAAACCATCTCCGTCTCGCTATTTCCGGACCTGTCATGGCCGATGCGGCGCGGCGACGTAATCCGCCGCCTGCATTTCCTGGAGACGGCTGACCGTGCGCTGGAATTCGAACCCCGCGTCGCCCGCCGGCGCCAGCTTCTCCGCCGGCGCTTCGGCGGAGACGATCAGATTGACCTTGTGCTCGTAGAGCGCGTCGATCAGCGTCATGAACCGCCTCGCCTGGTTGCGCATCGCCTCGGTGAATTTCGGCACCCCGGCCAGGATGACGGTATGGAATTCCGACGCGATGGCGAGATAGTCCGCAGCCCCCAGCGGCCGGTCGCACAGCTCCTCGAAGCCGAACCGGGCGACGCCGCGCGCCGCCAGCCCGACCTCCAGCGTCCGGCCCTTCACCGTCAGGCTGGTCGGGCCGGGAACCGCGCCCTCCGTCAGATCGTCGAAGGCTGCCTGCAGCGCCGCCTCCGCCTTCGGCCCCAGCGGCGCGTGATAGACCGGTCGGCCGCGCAGCCTTTCCAGCCGGTAATCCACCCCGCCTTCCAGGTGCAATATGTCCAGCTTCTCCTTCAGAAGGGCGATGAAGGGAAGGAAGCGCTGGCGGTTCAGCCCATCCTTGTAGAGGTCGTCCGGCGGCCAGTTGGAGGTCGCGACCACCACCACGCCCCGGTCGAAGAGCGCGGTGAACAGCCGGCCGAGGATCATGGCGTCGGCGATGTCGACGACATGGAACTCGTCGAAACAGAGCAGCCACGCCTCGCTTGCCAGCTCGTCCGCCAGCGGCGCGATCGGGTCGGCCAGGTGCCGGCCGTGCCGCCGGTCCTCCGGATCCGAATGGGCGTTGCGCCAGCTGTGCAGACGGTCGTGGACGTCCAGCATGAATTCGTGGAAATGCGCCCGGCGCTTCCTGTCGACCGGTGCGCTGCGAAAGAACATGTCCATCAGCATGGACTTGCCGCGCCCGACGCCGCCATAGAGGTAGAGTCCCTGCGGCGCGGGATCGGGCCGCCGCGTCAGCCCCAGCCGCGCCCGCCAACCGCCGCCGCCCGATCGCGGCTCGTAATGCGCCAGCGCGTGGTGGAGGCTTTCCAGCTTCTCCGCCGCCAGCGCCTGGATCGGGTCGGGCCGCAACGTCCCCTCGGCCTTCATCCGCCGATAGGTCGCGAGGGGTCCTGGTGAAGAGTCGGCGTCGGGGGGAGGGGATCGGTCCATGGCCGGTCGCTTCTAGCCGATGGCGCGCGCGGGGGAAAGGCGCGTCGGCAACCAGCCTCTACCGCCCGCCCGCCACCGGCAGGATCGCCCCGGTGACGTAGGCGGCCTTGTCGGACAGGAGCCACAGCGCCGCCTCCGCCACCTCCTCCGGCGTCGCCGAGCGGCCCATCGGCACCGTCGCGGCGATCCGTTCCGGCCGGTTGGGTTCGCCCGCTTCGGCATGCAGGTCGGTCAGGGTGGTGCCGGGCGCGACGGCGTTGACGCGGACGCCTTCGGCCGCCACCTCCCGCGCCAGCCCGCCCACGAACACGTCGACCGCGCCCTTGGAGGCCGCGTAATGGACCCATTCGCCGGGACTTCCGGCCTTGGTGGCGGTGGAGGAGATGGCGACGATTGAGCCGCCCACCCCGCCGGTCGCGGTCGACATGCGCCTGACCGCCTCCGCGCAAACCGCCATCAGGCCGAAGACGTTCACCTCGAACACCCGCCGCACCGTCTCCGCCTTAACCGTCGTGGCGCGGGCGAAGCCGCCGGTGATGGCGGCGTTGCAGACGAGGCCCCGCACCGGGCCGAACGCCGCTTCCGTCCGGTCGAACAGGGGGCCGGCATCGGTGTCGGCGGCGTCGGCCCTGACGGCCAGCGCCTGCCCGCCTTCCGCCTCGATGGCGGCGACCACTTCCTCCGCGGCGTCGGCGCGATTCTGGTAGGTCAGGCAGACGCGCCAGCCTTCCCGCGCCGCCGCCCTTGCAATCGCCGCGCCGATGCCCCGGCTGCCGCCGGTGACGATAAGGCATCCGCTCATCTTTGTTCTTTCCTGAAACCTGCTTCCATTTCCCGCCGCAGCCGGACGGCGGTGGTGTCGGAATCGATCGCGACGGCGCTCCACGGGATCGCATGGCCGCGGGCGACGGGCTTCGTCACCCTGACGCCGTGGGCGAGCCCGATCGGCAATGTCCCGGCTTCCAGACTGGCCTCCGCCGGGGCCAGCCGGCCATAGACCGTATAGCCGCCCTCGCCGTCCAACACGTCACCCGGCGCCAGATCCCGCTTCGCCACGGCCGCGACATCGCCCCGGAAGCCTGTCGGCGCGCCCGTCGGCTCTCCCCTGAGGCCGGCCGAGGCGACGGAGATTCCTAGCTCCAGTCCGATCAAATGGTAGGGCTTGTACATCGCGGCGTAGCGGCCGCTGGAATCCGTCTTCAGCCCGTATTCGGCGAAGCACCGGCGGACATAGTCGTTCGGCGCCTCCAGCACGACATAGACGCCCCAGCGAAGGTCGCGGAAGACCGGCCGACCGTCGCGCTCCACCGAGGACACCACCTCCACCGTCCCCTTGCGCGGCAGGCAGCCGCCATCGGCGGCGGGACGCAGGATATGGGGCAAATCGTCAACGCCGCAGGGCGGGAAGGCAAGCCCGTCCGCCCCCGGAACGAGATCGCAGGCATTGGCCACCGCCGCCATCTCGATCGCCGATTTGGTGCCGTCCAGGAAGGAGTTGAACATCTGCGGGTTCATGCCGCCGGCGGCCGCGGCCGCAGCATTCATCCCGTAGTGGCCCCACACCGTTTCGGGTGTGGAATGGTGATAGGCGGGCAAGTATTTGGTTCCCTTACCGGCGCAGAGCACCTCGAACCCGGCGGCGCGCGCCCAGTCCACCTGCTCCGCAATCAGGGCCGGCTGATCGCCATAGGCGAGGGAATAGACCAGCCCCGCCGCGCGGAACCGGTCGGCCAGCAGCGGGCCGACCAGCGCGTCGGCCTCCACCGTGACGTTCACCATATGCTTGCCGTTGGCGATGCAGGCCAGCGCATGGTCGATGGCGGCGGCCGGATTGCCTGTGGCCTCAACCACGACCTCGATCTCCGGCGCGGTGACGGCGGCGCTGGAATCATCGGTGACGAAGGTCCGGCGAGTCCGGGCGGCCTCTTCCAGACTCCGCGCGTCCGCGCGCCCTTCCGGCCAGCCGATCCGCTTCAGCGTCTCCCGCGCCCGGCCGACGTCGCGGTCGACGATGGCGACGACATGCAGGCCCGTCGTCCGCGCCGCCTGGGCGAGGAACATGGCGCCGAACTTGCCGGCCCCGATCACCGCCACCCCCAGCGGCCTGCCGGCATCCTCCCGCTCGGTCAGCAGGCGATTGAGATTCATGGCGACAGCTCCCTCGGTTCCTCGTTCCAACCCGCCTCGGCAGCGGCAAAACCGTAGCCCAGCGCGCGGGGTCGGCATACTTCCATATTTCCGCGCATAGCGAACTGGTTGATGGCCCGCCTTTCCACGACATTGAAATGCGACCCGCCCGTGACTACAATAGGACTACATCATCTTGAGGTTAAGACTATGGCCTTCGCTAACACCTATGTCCGCGCCAGGATCGATATGGCGACCAAGGAGCGCGCGAGCGGCGCGTTGGAAGCGATGGGCCTTTCGGTCTCCGACGCCATCCGCCTGCTGATGCTTCGCATCGCCGATGAACAGCGTCTGCCGTTCGATGTGAAGGCGCCGAACGCCGCGACCCGCGAGGCCATGGCCGAGCTGGAAGCCGGCAAGGGCGCGCGGTTCGACAACGTCGATGCGCTGATGGCGGATCTTCATGCGGACGATTGAGCGTTCGACGACGTTCAAGCGCGACTATAAACGGGAATCCAGGGGGCGGCATCGGACAACTCTCGATGCCGATCTGTTGCCGGTCCTGGCGGCGCTGGCGGCCGACACGCCGCTCGACCCGCGCTACCGCGACCATGATCTGAGCGGAGATTGGGCCGGCTACCGCGACTGTCACGTAAGCCCGATCTCGTGCTGATCTACCGCAAGCCCGACGCCACCACACTGCGCCTGGCCCGGCTCGGGTCGCATAGCGAAGTTTTCGGCTGACGCCGCCCGCCGGGCTGGAGCAGGAACGATGCGGACGGTGGCGCATGTAATGCTCCATGCCGTCGCGCCGGGCGGGCCGAAATCCGGACAGATCACGCGTTACCGACAATGGCGCACCTTCGCGGTTGCTCCCGGCGGCGCAGGTGCTATGGTGCGGCGCATTTTCGGCGGGAAGGACGGTCCTGCTCCTTCCCCTCTCCGGCCTATAGCGGCCGCCCGGTTCCGGCGCGGCCGATCGCCATCGGATGGTAGGAAACGCGGATGAACATCCACGAATATCAGGCCAAGGGCCTGTTGAAGCGCTACGGGGTGTCCGTGCCTCGCGGCGGCGTCGCGTACACGGCGGAAGAAGCCGTCGACGTGGCGCGGGATCTGGGCGGCCCGGTCTGGGTCGTGAAGTCCCAGATCCATGCCGGCGGCCGGGGGGCCGGACGGTTCAAGGACGATCCCGACGGCAAGGGCGGCGTCCGCGTCGTGAAGTCGCTGGACGACGTCAAGGAAGCGGCCGGCATGCTGGGCCGCACGCTGGTCACCAAGCAGACCGGGCCCGGCGGCCGCGAGGTCAACCGGCTCTATGTCGAGGAAGGCTGCGACATCGCGCGGGAGCTGTACCTCTCGCTGCTGGTCGATCGCGCCCGCTCCCGCGTCACCATCATCGCCTCCACCGAAGGCGGCATGGAGATCGAGGAAGTCGCCCACAACACGCCGGAGAAGATCGTCACCGTGGCGATCGACCCCGCGACCGGGATGAGCGGCTTCCACGCCCGCAAGGTCGCCTTCGCCCTGGGGCTGGAAGGCAAGCAGGTCGGCGCGGCGGTGAAGTTCCTGACCGGCATGTACAAGGCGTTCCGGGAACTGGACGCCTCCACGGTCGAGATCAACCCGCTGGTCGTCACCGGCGCGGGCGAGGTCCTGGCGCTGGACGCCAAGATGTCGTTCGACGAGAGCGCCATGTTCCGCCACAAGGAACTGGAGGAGCTTCGCGACGAGAGCGAGGAGGACCCCGCCGAGCTTGAGGCCGCCAGGCACAGCCTCAACTACATCAAGCTGGACGGGAACATCGGCTGCATGGTCAACGGCGCCGGGCTGGCGATGGCGACCATGGACATCATCAAGCTGCATGGCGGCGAGCCGGCGAACTTCCTGGACGTTGGCGGCGGGGCGACGAAGGAACGGGTGACCGCGGCCTTCAAGCTGATCCTGTCGGACGCCAATGTGGAAGGCATCCTGGTCAACATCTTCGGCGGCATCATGCGCTGCGACGTGATCGCCGAAGGCGTGGTCGCGGCGGCGCGCGAGGTCAGCCTGCATGTGCCGCTGGTGGTGCGGCTGGAAGGGACGAACGTGGAACTGGGCAAGAAGATCCTTGCGGAAAGCGGCCTGCCGATCCGGTCGGCGGACGATCTGGCCGACGCCGCGGAGAAGATCGTGTCCGCGGTGAAGGAGGCCGGCTGATCATGGCTGTTCTGGTCGACAGGAATACCAAGGTCATCTGCCAGGGCTTCACCGGAGCCCAGGGCACCTTCCATTCCGAACAGGCGATCGCCTACGGCACCAAGATGGTCGGCGGCGTCACGCCCGGGAAGGGCGGCTCCACCCATCTGGACCTGCCGGTCTATGACACGGTGGCCGAGGCGCGGGACAAGACCGGCGCCAACGCCAGCGTGATCTACGTGCCGCCGCCTTTCGCGGCCGACGCGATTCTGGAGGCGATCGACGCCGGGATCGAGCTGGTGGTGTGCATCACCGAAGGCATCCCGGTGCTGGACATGGTGAACGTCAAGCGCGCGCTGGCCGGCTCCGGCACGCGGCTGATCGGGCCGAACTGCCCCGGCGTGATCACACCGGACGAATGCAAGATCGGCATCATGCCGGGCCACATCCACCAGCGCGGCAAGATCGGCATCGTCAGCCGGTCGGGCACGCTGACCTATGAGGCGGTGGCGCAGACGACGGCCGCCGGGCTGGGCCAGACGACCTGCATCGGCATCGGCGGCGACCCGGTCAACGGCACCAACTTCGTCGATTGCCTGGAACTGTTCGTGGCCGATGACGAGACCCAGGGCATCATCATGATCGGTGAGATCGGCGGCGACGCCGAGGTCCAGGGCGCGGAGTTCATCCGGCAGTCGAAGACGAAGAAGCCGGTCGTCGGTTTCATCGCCGGACGCACCGCCCCGCCGGGCCGCCGCATGGGCCATGCCGGCGCGGTGATCTCCGGCGGCAACGACACCGCCGACTTCAAGATCGACGCGCTCAAGCAGGCCGGCATCAACGTCGCCGACAGCCCCGCCGCCCTCGGGTCGGCGATGCTTGCGGCGATGAAGGGCTGAAGTGACCCCCGTTCGGGGTTATATGGAGAAGGCCGGGCGCCGATGCGGGCGCCCGTTTAAATCATCGGTGCGCCAAGGCCGGACGCGCGAAGGCGTCCGGCTTCGCGACCTTTAGGGGAAGCGGGCCCGGAAAGGGGGCTCGCTCGAAATGGGACATGGGTAACCAATCCGAGCAGTCGTCTTTTCTCTTCGCCCAGAACGCCGCCTTCATAGCGGACCTCTACGCCCGATATTCCGACGATCCCGGATCCGTCGACCCGTCCTGGGCCGCCTTCTTCCGCGGCCTCGGCGAGGATGAGCGGGCGCTCCTGGACGAGAATTCGGGGCCAAGCTGGAGGAAGGCGAACGGCCATGTCGCCGATGCCGGCGGGCTGGCCGAGGCTCTGGGGCTCGACGGCGCCGCCCCGGCGCCGGCGCCGGCGAAGGCTGAACGGCCGAAGCCCGGCCCGGCCGCCATCCCGCCGGTCGCCGAAGGAAGGCAGGCGACGCTGGATTCCATCCAGGCGCTGATGCTGATCCGGGCCCACCGCATCAGGGGGCACCTGAAGGCGAACCTGGACCCGCTGGGCCTGGTGCCCGAATTCCCGCATCCGGAACTGGACCCTCGCACCTACGGCTTCACCGAGGGCGACTGGGACCGGCCGATCTTCATCAACAACGTGCTGGGCTACGAGACCGCCACGCTGCGCCAGATCATGGAGCGGCTGAAGGAGACCTATTGCGGCACGATCGGCGTGGAGTACATGCACATCCAGGACGCCGACCAGAAGGCATGGATCCAGGAGCGCATCGAGAACATCCACAACAAGACCGACTTCACCCCGCGCGGCCGGCGTGCGATCTATGAGCGGCTGACGGCGGCGGAGAGCTTCGAGAAGTTCCTCCAGGTCAAGTACACCGGCACCAAGCGGTTCGGCCTGGATGGCGGCGAAAGCCTCGTCCCGGCGATCGAGCAGGTGATGAAGCGCGGCGGTCAACTCGGCCTTGAGGAGATCGTTCTGGGCATGGCCCATCGCGGCCGTCTCAACGTGCTGGCCAACGTCATGGGCAAGCCGTTCGCGGCGATCTTCTCCGAATTCCAGGGCAACGCCGCGAAGCCGGACGAAGTCCAGGGCTCGGGCGACGTGAAGTACCACCTGGGCACCTCCGACGACCGGGATTTCGACGGCAACACCATCCATCTGTCGCTGACCGCCAACCCGTCGCACCTTGAATGCGTGAACCCGGTGGTGATCGGCAAGGTCCGGGCCAAGCAGATGCAGCGCGACGACACGGAACGGGAGAAGGTGCTGCCCGTCCTGCTGCATGGCGACGCCGCCTTCGCCGGCCAGGGCGTGGTGGGCGAGACGCTGATGCTGTCGGAGCTGAAGGGCTACCGCGTCGGCGGCACCATCCATTTCGTCATCAACAACCAGATCGGCTTCACCACCTCGCCGAACTTCAGCCGGTCGGGTCCCTACCCGACCGACGTGGCGAAGATGATCCAGGCGCCGATCTTCCACGTGAACGGCGACGATCCGGAAGCCGTCGTCCACGTCTCCCGCATCGCCATCGAATTCCGCCAGCAGTTCAAGAAGGACGTGGTGGTGGACATGTTCTGCTACCGCCGCTACGGCCACAATGAAGGCGACGAGCCGGGCTTCACTCAGCCCCTGATGTACAAGACCATCGCCAGCCAGCCGACGACGCGGGAAATTTACGCCAGACGGCTGGTGGAGGACGGCGTGCTGGAGGAGGGCGAGCCCGAGGCGATCGCCGATGGCTTCCACAAGCGGCTGGAGGAGGAGTTCGACGCCGCCACCAGCTATAAGCCGAACAAGGCCGACTGGCTGGCCGGCGCGTGGTCCGGCATGAAGATCGCCGAGGGCGACGAGCGCCGCGGCACGACCGGCGCCACGGACGAGGCGCTGAAGCGTGTCGGCGAGGCGCTGGTCCGGGTGCCCGACGGCTTCAACGTCAATTCCAAGATCGTCCGCCAGTTGAAGGCCAAGCAGAAGGCGCTGACCGAAGGCAACGGCATCGACTGGGCGACCGCCGAGGCGATGGCCTTCGGCACGCTGCTGGACGAAGGCTACCCGGTCCGCCTGTCCGGCCAGGATTCCGGCCGCGGCACCTTCTCCCAGCGCCATTCCGTGCTGATCGACCAGGAGAACGAGGACCGGTACATCCCTCTCAACAACATCCGCAACGGGCAGGCGGCCTTCGAGGTCCATGACAGCCCGCTGTCGGAATTCGCCGTGCTGGGCTTCGAGTACGGCTTCTCCATGGCCGAGCCCAAGGCGCTGACCCTGTGGGAGGCGCAGTTCGGCGACTTCGTCAACGGCGCGCAGGTCATCATCGACCAGTTCATCTCATCGGGCGAATCCAAATGGCTGCGCATGTCGGGGCTGGTGATGCTGCTGCCCCACGGCTATGAGGGCCAGGGGCCGGAGCATTCGTCGGCAAGGCTGGAGCGGTTCCTCACGATGTCGGGCGAGGACAACTGGCAGGTCATCTACCCGACCACGCCGGCCAACTACTTCCATGCGCTGAGGCGGCAGATCCATCGCGACTTCCGCAAGCCGCTGATCGTGATGACGCCCAAATCGCTGCTGCGCCTGAGGGACGCGCAGAGCGAGATCTCCATGTTCGCCGAGGGATCGACCTTCCACCGCGTCCTCTACGAGGATGGCTGGGAGAAGAAGAACGAGAAGGTCCGCCGCGTCGTGCTGTGTACCGGCAAGGTCTATTACGACCTGAAGAAGGAGCGGGACGAGCGCGGCATCGAGGACATCGCGCTGCTGAGGCTGGAGCAGCTCTACCCCTTCCCGCGCAAGGCGCTGACGGAGGAGCTGGCGAAATATCCCAACGCCGACCTGGTGTGGTGCCAGGAGGAGCCGGAGAACATGGGCGCCTGGTACTTCGTCGACCGCAAGATCGAGGCGATGCTGTCGGACATGCGCCATGACGCGCGCCGGCCGATCTATGCCGGGCGGCCGGAGGCCGCCTCTCCGGCGACAGGGCAGCTGCGCCGCCACAACAAGGAACAGGCGCAGTTGATCGATCAGGCGCTGACGCTGCCGTGACCGGCATCGAACAATGATTTGAGAACGAGAAGGTAGCGGCATGAGTGCAGACATCGTGGTCCCCGCCCTGGGCGAATCGGTTACCGAGGCGACCGTCGCCCAATGGCTGAAGAAGGTCGGCGACAGCGTCGCCCGCGACGAGCCCCTGGTCGAGCTTGAGACCGACAAGGTGACGCTGGAGGTCAACGCGGCCGAGGACGGCGTGCTGGAGGAGATCGTGGCCGATTCCGGCGCGACCGTGGAGGTCGGGGCCAGGCTGGGAGTCCTCGGCTCCGGCTCCGGCGCGAAGAAAGCGGCACCCAAGGCGGAGGCCAAGCCGGCCGCGCCCGCGAAGGAGGAGCCCGCTCCCAAGTCGGCGGCAAAGGACGAAGAGACGGAGGATTCCTCCGCCGACGGGATTTTCATGCCGGCGGCGCGCAAGCTGGCCGAGGAGCACGGGTTGGACGCCGGCGCGCTGAAGGGCACCGGCAAGGGCGGCCGGATCACCAAGGAGGACGTCCAGAAGGCGATCGAGGGCGGCGCGAAGCCCGCCGCCGCGCCGTCCCCCACCCCGGCCGCCGGCGGCACGAGCATCGACATCCCCGCCTTCTCCCGCCCCGACAGCGCACCTCGTCCCAAGAAGGACCGCGAGGAACGGGTGCGCATGACCAAGCTGCGCAAGACCATCGCGACCCGGCTGAAGCAGGCCCAGAACACCGCCGCAATGCTGACCACCTTCAACGAGGTGGACATGTCGGCGCTGATGGCGACCCGCGCGGAGTACAAGGAGGGCTTCGAGAAGAAGCACGGCGTGAAGCTGGGCTTCATGTCCTTCTTCGTGAAGGCCTGCGTCACCGCGCTGAAGGAACTGCCGGCGGTGAACGCCGAGGTCGACGGCGACGACCTGGTCTACAAGAACTATTACGACATCGGCGTCGCGGTCGGCACGCCGCAGGGGCTGGTCGTGCCGGTGCTGCGCGACGCCGACACGCTGAGCTTCGCGGAGGTCGAGAAGAATATCGGCGATCTGGGCCGCAAGGCGCGGGACGGCAAGCTCTCCATGGCCGACCTGACCGGCGGCACCTTCACCATCTCCAATGGCGGCGTCTACGGCTCGCTGATGTCGATGCCGATCCTCAACCCGCCCCAGTCGGCCATCCTGGGCATGCACAAGATCCAGGAGCGGCCGGTCGTCGTGGACGGCAAGATCGAGGTGCGGCCGATGATGTACCTGGCCGTCAGCTACGACCACCGCATCATCGACGGCCGCGAGGCCGTGACCTTCCTCGTCCGCGTCAAGGAATGCCTGGAAGACCCCAGACGCGTCCTCCTGGACATCTGACAACCCCCACCCCAACCCTCCCCCGCTCCGCAGGGGAGGGAGCCATTTAGCCCCCTCTCCTGCCCCGCGGGAGAGGGGGTTGGGGGTGAGGGTGGTTAACTGATTCTTCCTTCGCCCTTGGACCATCGCGCCCGCCCTTCTATGATCCCGGCCGATGGATGACGGACCGATGACCGAAGAGACAGCCCCGGAAGAGACGGCTCCGGCCGCCGCGACGCCGGAAGGCGCGCCCTATCGCGTGCTGGCGCGCAAGTACCGGCCGACCACCTTCGCCGATCTGGTCGGTCAGGACGCGCTGGTCCGCACGCTGACCAACGCCATCAATTCCGGCCGGCTGGCCCACGCCTTCATCCTCACGGGCGTCCGCGGCGTCGGCAAGACGACGACGGCGCGAATCATCGCCCGGGCGCTCAACTGCACCGGTCCCGACGGGACGGGCGGGCCGACCCCGCAGCCCTGCGGCGTCTGCGATTCCTGCCGATCGATCCTGGCGGAGCGCAATGTCGACGTGATGGAGATGGACGCCGCCAGCCGCACCGGCATCGGCGACATAAGGGAGATCATCGACAGCGTCCGCTACGGGCCGGTGTCGACCCGCTACAAGATTTACATCATCGACGAGGTCCACATGCTGTCGACGGCGGCCTTCAACGGGCTGCTGAAGACGCTGGAGGAGCCGCCGCCCCACACCAAGTTCATCTTCGCGACGACGGAGATCCGCAAGGTGCCGGTCACCGTCCTCTCCCGCTGCCAGCGCTTCGATCTGCGCCGGCTGGACGGGGAGGAACTGTCGGGCCTGTTCTCCGCCATCGCCGGGAAGGAGGGGATCGAAGTCGAGCCGGAAGCGATCTCCCTGATCGCCCGCGCCGCCGACGGATCGGCCCGCGACGGGCTCAGCCTCATGGACCAGGCGATCGCGCTGGGCGCGGGCCAGGTCGAGGGGGAGGCGGTGCGCCGGATGCTGGGGCTGGCCGACCGGACCCGCATCTTCGACCTCTACGAATCGCTCATGGCCGGCCGCGCCAGGGAGGCGCTGGACCAGCTTGCCGATTTCCACCGCGCCGGGGCCGATCCGCTGGTCGTGCTCCAGGATCTGCTGGAGGTGACGCATTTCCTGACCCGCGTCCGGCTGCTGCCGGAGATCGCCGAATCGCCCTCGATCCCCGAGGCCGAGCGCACGCGCGGCGCGGCGCTGGCGGGCTCCCTGCCCATGCCGGTCCTCACCCGCGCGTGGCAGATGCTGCTCAAGGGCGTGGGCGAGGTCCAGACCGCGCCCTCCCCCGCCATGGCGCTGGAGATGGTGCTGATCCGGCTGATGCACGCCGCCTCCCTGCCGACGCCGGGCGACGTGCTGCGGCGGATCGAGAAGGGGGATTTCGGCGCGCCAGATGGGGGCGAGGCCGCGCCGCCGCAGCCCCGGCCGAACGGCGGCGCTGCCGACGCCCCACCGCCGCCCGGCGCGCCGATCGCCCGCGCCGCCGGCGACGGCCTCCAGATTGTGGCCCAGGCCGCCGCGCCAGCCCCGATCGCGGAAGCCCCGCCGGCCCCGTCGAACCAGCCGCGGAGCTTCCGCGAACTGGTGGCTCTGCTGGAGGACGATGTGGTCCTTCACGGCCAGCTCTATTCCATGGTTCATCCGGTCCGGCTGGAGCCGGGACGGCTGGAGTTCCGGCCGGAGGAAGGGACGCCCCCGAATCTCGCCAGCCGGCTGACGACGCTGCTGAAGGACCGCACCGGCATCCGCTGGATGGTCTCCGTCAGCGGAGAGCCGGGCGCGCCAACCTTGAGCGAGCAGGACCGCCGGACCCAGGCGCGCGAAATCGAGGACGCGAAGCTTCACCCTACGGTGAAGGCGATCATGGACGCCTTCCCCGGCGCGAAGGTCGAGGCGGTGCATGATCTGACGAAGCTGGCGGAGGCGGAGATGACGCCCCCGCCCGGCGACCCCGACGATGCGATCGGTCCGGACGACGTTCCGGACCCCGACCCAGACGATTTTGGAGAATTCGACCGATGAAAAACCTGAGCCAGATGATGAAGCAGGCGCAGGAGATGCAGACCAAGATGGCCCAGATGCAGGAGAAGCTGGGCGAGATCGAGGTCTCAGGCCAGTCGGGCGCCGGCATGGTCACCGCCACCCTCAACGGCAAGGGGGAGATGCGCGGTCTCAAGATCGACAAGTCCCTGGTCGACCCCGAGGATGTCGAGGTGCTGGAGGATCTGGTCGTCGCCGCCGTCAACGACGCCAAGGGCAAGGTCGAGGCGCAGGTGCAGGAGGAGACCCAGCGGGTGATGGGCGGGCTGAAGCTGCCGCCGGGAATGAAGCTGCCCTTCTAGGGGTCGCGCCGGCCATGATCGGGCCCGAGATCGAGAATCTGATCCGGCTGCTGGCCAAGCTGCCGGGGCTCGGCCCCCGTTCGGCCCGCCGGGCGACGCTCTACCTGCTCAACCATCGCGAGGCGCTGATGGGCCCGCTGGCCGACGCGCTGGCGGAAACGGCGGCCGCGATCACCACCTGCTCCGTCTGCGGCAATCTGGACGCGACCGACCCCTGCACCATCTGCGCGGACACCGCGCGGGACAATACGGCGCTGTGCGTGGTGGAGCAGGTGGCCGACCTCTGGGCGCTGGAGCGGACGAAGGCCTTTCGAGGCCGCTACCATGTGCTGGGCGGCACCCTGTCGGCGCTGGACGGGGTCGGGCCGGACGATCTCTCGATCCCGGACCTCATCAACCGCGCCCGCCGGCCGGAGGTGACGGAGATCATCCTCGCCCTCAACGCCACGGTGGAAGGCCAGACCACCGCCCATTACATCACCGACCGGCTGGAGGGCTGCGGCGTCGCAATCTCCCGCCTCGCCCACGGCGTGCCGGTGGGCGGGGAGCTGGATTACCTCGACGACGGCACCCTGATGGCGGCGCTGAAGAGCCGCCGTCCCCTCTAGCAATCGTTTCCGCCCCATGTCTCTCAAACGCCTCGCCGCCTTCCTCCTCTTCATCCTCGCGCTCGGCATAGTGCTGGGCGCCCTGCGCGGCGATCCCGCGCGAATCCTGGTCTATGGCGACAGCAATAGCTGGGGCTGGCGGCCCAACGCGGAGGCCGAGGCTCGTCGCCTGCCGGCGGCGGAGCGGTGGCCTTCGGTGATGGACGATGCGCTGGGGCAGGATTACGAGGTCGTGGTCGACGCGATGAACGGCCGGACGACGAATGTCGACTACGCCGAAGGCTGGGGCTCCCATTCCGGAGAGGATTTCAACGGCCAACGAGGCCTGCCGGCCGCGATCGAAGGGGCGGTGCCGATCGATCTCGTCATCATCTTCCTGGGCGCAAACGATCTGAAACCGGAATTCGACCGGACGCCGCAGGAGATCGCCGCCGGAGCCATGGAGCTGGCCACCCTCGCCGCCGAGCAATCGGAGGCCGAGGTGCTGGTCGTCGTCCCGCCCGCCCTGGGCGACATCTCCGGCACACCGATGGCCGACGGCTTCGCCGGCGCGGAAGCGAAATCCCGCCGCCTGCCCGCCGCCTTCGCCCAGGCCGCCGACGCCACCGGCATCCCCCTCTTCACCGACGCCGCCCCGATCGACAGCCTCGATGGCATCCACATGACCGCGCAAGCCCACACCCGCGTCGGAGAAGCCATCGCCGACCGCGTCCGGGAAGTCCTGCCGGCAGCCGACTGAGCTAACCCCGCCACCCTATGGATGCTGGATCAAGTCCAGCATGACATTGTTTTCATTGGTCATTCCGGACTTGATCCGGAATCCATAGGCCCTTGACCTTGGCGCAACGCCGCTCAAACTGGCTGGCCTCGATTTCCTGACGATCCGACGCAGTCTCCAGATTGCCCACATCTGGGTCGGTTCGATTCATGCCCCGTCCCCCACGACAACAGCCATCGCCTCACGTCGTCATGATCGACGACCCGACCTTCAGCAATCGCCTGACGCGCATCGGCGACGGCTTGGCGGGTCGCCTCGATTTCAGCCTGACCAATGTGGGGTCGCGGGATCATGTCGCCAATCTGGAGTCTTTTGACGCAAGACCGATCATTCCTCGATGATCCAGCGACCGCTTTCCATCAACTCGGACAGCTCTTGACCAAAGAGAAAATGCCTAAGGGTGACACCTATAAGTAAATTATATACTTCAATTTTCTCGCTGTTTGTGACGACGATCTCTTCATCGTTCACAAAAACTAACATATTTTCCGGATCGGTATCGCAGCTGCCATCTATTATACTTGCGCCGGTCTCTTCAGATGGGGATTTTGTTATCCTTTGTATTGTGCACGCGCCGGAGTCTACAGTGAAGAATGTATGCGTTTCGAGCGATCCTCGTGTTTCGTATATGACAATGATAAACTTATCTCCTCTGGTTTCACCCTCGGAAATAGCCATATGCCGTAGAAGCTCGAGTCTTGCTTCAGGAGTTTCCGGCATCAGGCCTGACCTCAATTGATTGGATGTTATTCTTTCGAGGCCGTAGAGAGTCTCCGCAAACTCAGTTTGAGTCAAACTACTGCTCAGATCGACTGGAAATTCTTCCGCAGTTTGTCCGTCAAAAAAAATGACCAACACGTCATCAAGCGACCCGTCACAACTAGTGTCGTAGAATACATACCGAATACTTAGCGTAGATATTTCAGTCGATTCTTCGGATCTTCCCGTCCAGGAGGATATGCACTGGGAATCGTCTAGCAGGAATTCCAGGCGCCAGATATCACGCTGAGTTCCAAATTCGTATATCCGGGTGGCGCCATCCTCAGCCAGAAGGGGTGAGGTCCCGATATATGACATGATTTGATCGGTCAGCGACGCGGGGTCCAGCGTCTCCTCGGAATGGGCGAACTGTACAGGCGCAAGGCCGAAAAGTAGCGCAGTGGCCAGGACTGTGTGTCGTTGCGTGGTCATCGATTCTACCCTCCGCAACCCTAAAAAGTGTCCGACCATCATATCACTGAACCCGTCTGATAGCCGCTGGATTTGAGCTTTCAGCAGGCTGCCCATTCGGTCCAGCAAGAGGGGCTGATGACGATAGCCCTGGCCGGTTGCCTTTACCCCTCCCCGACCGCGCCCAGCAGCCATTCGCGCAGGGCCGCCACCTCGGGCCGGTGGCGGGCGGGCTCCAGATGGACGAAATGATAGTGATGCCCCGGCAGGATGGGGCCGAAGGGCTGGACCAGGAGGCCGGCGGCAAGCTCGTCGGCGATCAGCGTCAGGCCCAGCAGCGCCACCCCCTGTCCGGCGACCGCCGCCTGGATCGTGTGGCTGTCGTCGGTAAAGGTGATCCCGCCCTCGACGTCCAGCGCCTTCAGCCCCGCCCGTTCGCGCCAGAGACGCCATGTCGGGTTGCCGGGAACGGCGTGCCGCCATTCCGAATGCAGCAGCGTGGCCGAGGCCAGATCCTCCGGCGTCCGGACGCCGAGCCTGGGGTTGCAGACCGGGGCGAACCGCTCCCGGATCATCGGTTCGCCCGCCAGATCGGGGAACGGCCCCGCCCCGTACCGGATCGCCGCGTCGGCCGCGCCGGATCGGAGATCGACGACATCGTCCGACGCGTGAAGGCGAAGGTCGAGCGTCGGGTGACGCCGCCTGAAATCCGCCACCCGAGGCACCAGCCATTTGGCGGTGAAGGCCGTGGTGGCGGAAAGGGTGAGGATTCGCCGCTCCCGCCGCGCCGTCAGCTCCGCCAGCGTATGGGCGAAGGAATCGAAGCCGTCGCGCAGCACCGGGAACAGCCGGCCGCCCTCCACCGTCAGGGCGACGCGCCGCGTCCGCCGCTCGAACAGCCGAAGGCGCAGCGTCTCCTCCAGAAGCCTGACCTGATGGCTGATCGCGGTCGGCGTCACGCCCAGCTCCTCGGCAGCCTTCTTGAAGCTGGAATGTCGCGCCGCCGCTTCGAAGGCGCGCAGCGACGCCAGGGGCGGAAGCCGTCTCACGGATCAACCTGCCTCATCTATCGAATGAGCAATTCGATTTTGCCCTCGGCCAATGGCGAAATCAACTTGAGAGGATCACGGATGAAATCCACTCACTCATAGGACAGGCTTTCATGACCCGCCTCCTGCATATCGACGCCAGCGCCCGGCCGGGCAGTTCCGAGGATGACCGCTACGGCTCCCACACACGGCGGCTGTCCGCCCGGTTCGTCCGGCGCTGGCGCGCCCTCAACCCCGACGATCCGGTTGTCTATCGCGATGTCGGCCAGACGCCGCCTGCGCCGGTGACCGGACGATGGATTCACGCCGCCTTCACCCCGCCCGACCGGCGGGAAGGCTGGATGGGCGAGACGCTGGCGGAAAGCGACGCGCTGATCGACGAGTTGCTGGCTGCCGACATCATCGTCGCGGGCGTGCCGATGTACAATTTCGGCCCTCCGGCGCAGTTCAAAGCCTATATCGACAATATCGTCCGGGTCGGCCGCACCTTCGGGTTCGACCGCGCCCGCACCGGCGAGCCCTACTGGCCGCTGCTGGCCGATGCCGGCAAGACGCTGGTCATCCTCTCCTCGCGCGGCGATTACGGCTACGGGCCCGGGGGCCGCATGGCCAGCGCAAATCATGTAGAGCCCGGCATCCGGACGCCGTTCGGCTATCTGGGCGTCACCGACGTCGCGTCCGTCGCGATCGAATATGACGAGTTCGCGGACGACCGGCTGAAGGCCTCGATCGCTGCGGCCGAAGCGGAGGTCGACCGGCTGGCGGCCACCCTCTCCGACCGCCGCAACGGCCGCGCCGCCGCCTGAGGCATCCCGCGCAACTGACCCCCTCACCTTGAGCCTGTCGAAAGGTGCGGGCACACCTGGTTCGACAGGACCATCATGAGGGGGAGGAGCGACCCTTCCCCTTGTTGGTCATTCTGGACTTGATCCAGAATCCATGGGCCATGGCCGCTTCACCGGCGGCGAAGGACAGGGCGCGGTCCCGTCCGTCATCGACGCCCCATGGATGCTGGATCGGGGTCCAGCATGACGACATGGAAAGATCCGGGCACGCATGGTTCGACAGGCTCACCATGAGGGGAGGCAAGTCGGCCGTTCTGGCCCGGCGGCGGTCAGTCGTCGCCGGGGGCCTGGCTGGGGTCGTTGCGGAAGGGGTCGGCGGGATAGACGCCCATGATCTGGAAGTGCCGGGAGAAGAATTTCAGCTCCTCGAAGGCGTGCCGCACGCCCCGGTCCTCCGGGTGCCCCTCCACATCGGCGAAGAACTGCGCCTGGGCGAACCGGCCGTCGACCATGTAGCTTTCCAGCTTGGTCATGTTGACGCCGTTGGTCGCGAAACCGCCCATCGCCTTGTAGAGCGCGGCCGAGACGCTGCGCACCTCGAAAACGAAGCTGGTGATGGTCGGGCCGGAGTCCGCCGCCGGCCATTTCGGCTCCGGCGCCATGATGACGAAGCGCGTCGTATTGTGCTCCGCATCCTCGATGTCGCGCCGCAGGATCTCAAGCCCGTTCAGCTCCGCCGCCAGCGTGGAGGCGATGGCCGCGATGGTCGGGTCCTTGCGCTCCGCCACCATCTGGGCCGCGCCCGCCGTGTCGGCGTGGACCACCGGCTCGATGCCCAGGCTGCGGATCAGCGTCCGGCACTGGCCGATGGCATGGACGTGGCTGTGGACCTGCCTGATGTCCGCCAGCTTCGCCCCCGGCACGGCCATGAGTTGGTGGTTCACCCGCTGGAAATACTCGCCGATGATATGCAGGCCGGAATGGGGCAGAAGGTGGTGGATGTCGGCGACGCGGCCGGCGACCGAATTCTCGATCGGGATCATCGCCAGCCCGGCCCGGCCGTCGCGCACCGCGCCCAGCGCGTCCTCGAACGCCCGGCAGGGCAGCGTCTCCATGTCCGGGAAGACCTGGCGGCAGGCCATGTCGGAATTGGCGCCGGGCCAGCCCTGGAAGGCGATCGTGTCGATGGGCATCGTATGGGTCCTGGGGAAGCGCCGGGAAAGGGGAAGGCGGGCGGTCAGCGACCGGTTCCGGCCAGCATCTCCCGCGCCCTCTCAAGATCGGCCGGAGTATCGACACCCAGCGGAACGGTGTCAACGAGCGCCAGGTCGATGCGCATCCCATTGGCCAGGGCGCGAAGCTGCTCCAGCTTCTCCCGCCGCTCCAGCGCCGCCGGCGGCAGCGCCACGAACCGCGCCAGCGCGGCCCGGCGATAGGCGTAGAGGCCGATATGGTGCAGGTAGGGCCCCGCCCCCGACGGCGCGGCCGTGCGGGTGAAGTAGAGCGCCCGGCCCGTGTCGCCGCCTTCCGGCAGTTCCGCCACCGCCTTCACCACGTTGGGATTGGCGATCTCCTCCTCCCGTGTGATGACCGCCGCCAGGGTCGCGATGTCGACCGCCGGATCGTCCAGCGGGCGCAGCGCCGCGCGGATCGCGGCGGGGTCCAGCGTCGGCAGGTCGCCCTGGACGTTGACCACCACGTCGAACCGTCCTTCCGGATCGAAACTCGACACCGCCTCATGGATGCGGTCGGAGCCGGAGGGATGGTCGGGCGCGGTCAGCACCGCCTGCCCGCCGGCGCGCGTCACCGCCTCGGCGATCTCCTCCTCCGCCGCGGCGACCAGGACCGGGCCGATATCCGCCTCCATCGCCCGGCGCCAGACCTGGACGATCATCGGCACCCCGCCGATATCGGCCAGCGGCTTCCGGGGCAGGCGGGTCGCGGCGAGTCGCGCCGGGACCAGGACGACCGGCCTGGCCGCCTGCCCCGCGCCGGCGGGGCCGGGTGAAGAGGAAGATATGCTCATGACATCGGTCAGGTGCGACATTAAGCGGAAGGCCGTCAAGCGGCAAAAGCGGCGGAAGGGCTTGCCTTCCATCGGCAAATCGCCCTAGAACACGGCCGTTTCGCGCCGTTCCGGCAGCGATAGGGCCCGGCCGTCCTTCGGGTCCCCGATTCAGGCATTGAGGGATTTGGATGTCCGGCTTGGAATTGAACAAGGTCTTCGCGGCTATCCTCGTGGCCGGCATCATCGCCATGGTGACGGGTTTCGTCGCCGAACTGCTGGTGGCGCCGACCGAACTTGAGGAAAACTCCTATGTCGTCGACACCGGCGCGGCGCCTGCCGAGACCGGCGGCGAGGAGGAGGAGGCCCTGCCCGACATCGGCACGCTGCTGGCCAGCGCCGACCCGGCGGCCGGCGAGGCCCTGACCCGCGCCTGCGCCGCCTGCCATACGTTCGAGCAGGGCGGCCCGGCCAAGGTCGGCCCGAATCTCTGGGGCATCGTCGGCGGGCCGATCGCGCATATGGAAGGCTTCAACTACTCGACCGCCATGGCCGAACATGGCGGCGAGTGGACCTATGAGAACCTGAACCACTTCCTGCACGATCCGCGCGGCTGGATGCCCGGCACCGCCATGAGCTATGCCGGCGTCAAGGACGACGCCGACCGCGCCAATCTGATCGCCTATCTGTCGACGCTGAGCGACAACCCGGTTCCGTTCCCCGAGCCTGCCCCGGCGGCCGAAGAGGGAGCCGAAGCCGCTCCGGCCGAAGAGGGCGCCGCTGCCCCGGCCGAAGGCGAAGCCGCCGCCCCGGCGGAAGAAGGCGCCGCGCCCGCCGCTGAAGGCGAGGCCGCCGCGCCGGCCGAGGGCGAAGCCGCCGCTCCGGCGGCCGAGGAAGGAGCGGCCCCCGCTCCGGCGGAGGAGGGTGCTGCTCCGGCGGAAGAAGGCGCGGCTCCCGCCGCCACGCCTGCCGAGGAACCCACGCCTTCGGAGGATGCCGGACAGGCCGCCGACGATCCGGCCGCCGAAGGTCAGCAGGTCGAGGAGCCGGCCCGGGCCAACTGAGGCCGGCTGCCGGTGAAGGCCACAGGAAGGGCGGTCCGTCGGGATCGCCCTTTTTCGTCCGCACCTTCTTCCGTCGCCAAACCCGAGGATTTTCCGATGAACGACGCCGCCGCTCCCTGCCCGCCGGAATTCCTCGCCCTCGCCGACCGGCTGGTCGCGGCCAGCGGCGCAGTCATCCGCCGTTATTACCGCACGCCGGTCGCGGTGGACGCCAAGGCGGACCAGAGCCCCGTCACGATCGCCGACCGGGAGGCCGAGGCCGCGATCCGCGCCATCCTGGCCGAGGAGCGGCCCCAGGACGGCATCCATGGCGAGGAGTACGGTATCGAGCGGCCAGACGCCCGTTACGTCTGGGTGCTGGATCCGATCGACGGCACCAAGGCCTTCATCACCGGCCGGCCGCTCTTCGGCACGCTGGTGGCGCTCCTGCGCGACGGCGCGCCGATCCTCGGAATCATCGACCAGCCGGTGCTGGGCGACCGCTGGACGGGCGCGCTGGGCCGCCAGACCATCTTCAACGGCGCGCCTGCCAGCACGCGGCGCTGCCCGCGCCTGGCTGACGCGATCCTCAACGCGACCTCGCCGGACATGTTCACCGGCCCGGACAAGGCTCGGTTCGACGCGCTGAAGGAAGGGGCGCGGATCACCACCTATGGCGGCGACTGCTACGGCTTCGGTCTGGTCGCGTCGGGCTATATCGACCTGACGGTGGAAGCGAACCTTCAGTTCTACGATTTCGCGGCCCTGGCCCCGATCGTCATCGGCGCTGGCGGCCGCTTCACCGACTGGGAGGGCCGGCCGGTCGGCGCGTCCTGCGACGGCAGGGTAATCGCGGCGGGCGATCCCGACCTGCACGCCGAGGCGCTGAAGCGGCTCACCTGATTTTGCTGCCATCTTGGCGACAGAATGCTTAGGTTTGTTTCAATGTTCGAAGGGCGGCCCCCGGGCCGTCCCCTCGCGACCGAAACCAGCCAGGAGCATGATGCGCCGCATCCTCGCCGTCGCCGCCAGCCTTGTCCTTCTCGCCGTGGGTCATCCCGCGACGGCGCAGGAGGAAACGACGGTCACGCATGCGATCGCGGAATTCGGGACGCCGAAATACGGGCCGGACTTCACCCATCTGGACTATGCCGATCCCGACGCGCCCAAGGGCGGCTCCCTCACGCTCACCACGGTCGGGACGTTCGACACGCTGAACCGCCTGCCGATCGCCGGTCAGTGGCCGCGCAATCTGGGCCTGATCTATGACAGCCTGATGGTCGAGACCCAGGATGAGATCTCCGTCCAGTACGGGCTCCTGGCCGAAACCGTCGAATATCCCGAGGATCATTCCTGGGCCATCTTCACCTTGCGGCCGGAAGCGCGGTTCAGCGACGGCCAGCCGGTGACGGCCGAGGACGTGGCCTGGAGCATCCGCGCGATCCGCGACCATGCCGATCCGTTCCTCGCCAGCTACGTCGCCGCGGTGTCGGAGATCGAGGCGCTGGACGACCGGCGGATCAAATTCACCTTCGACGGCAGGGGCGGGATCAAGCCGATCATGCAGGTCGGCATCATGCCGGTCTATGCCCGCCACTGGTGGGAGGACGGCCGCAACATCGCCGAGGCGACGCTAGAGCCACCGGTCGGCAGCGGCCCCTACAGGCTGGCGGAGATCGAGCCGGGCCGCCGGCTGGTCTATGAGCGCGATCCCGACTATTGGGCGCAAGACCTGCCGATCGTGCGCGGTCACTGGAACTTCGACCGCATCGAATATCTCTATTTCCGCGACCGGACGGTGGAGTTCGAGGCGTTCAAGGGCGGCGCCGGCGATTTCCGGCACGAATTCACCTCGCTCTTCTGGGCGACCGGCTATGACGTGCCGGCCGTCGCCGACGGGCGGCTGATCAAGGCGGAGGTGCCGGGGACGGATTTCCGCGGGTTGCAGGGCTGGTTCTTCAACCTCCGCCGCCCGCCCTTCGACGATATCCGCGTCCGGGAGGCGCTGGGCCTGCTGTTCGATTTCCAGTGGGTGAACCAGAACCTGTTCTACGGGTTCTATGAAAGGCTGGACACCTACTTCCTCGCCCCCGGCTACAGCGCCGAGGGCCTGCCGACGGAGGCGGAACTGGCGATCCTGGAGCCTTATCGCGACCAGCTTCCCGAGGAGCTGTTCACGACCGACCTGTCGCCGCCCGTGTCGGACGGCAGCGGTTCGGACCGGCGGCTGATCCGGCGGGCGATGGATCTCTTCCGCGAAGCCGGGTTCGAGCCGCGGGACGGAAGGCTGGTCGACATCGAGACGGGACAGCAGCTCTCCTTCGAGATCATCCTGGGATCGCCCCAGTTCGAGCGCATCACCCAGCCCTGGATCAGCAACATGGAGCGCGTGGGCATCGCCGTCACGATGCGGGTGCTGGATTCCGCCACCTTCGTCACCCGCTACGAAGCCCGCGATTTCGACGTTCTCTCTTTCGCCTACAGCTTCTATCCGCCGCCGGGGCGGGAGGAGGCCAACCGCTTCGGGTCCGAAGCCGCCGACACGCCGGGCAGCGCCAATATCATGGGCATCAGCGACCCGGTCGTCGACGCGCTGCTGGCCCAACTGATCGCGGCGGAGACGCTGGAGGACAAGCAGACCATCTCCCGCGCGCTCGACCGCGTGCTGCGCGCCGGCCATTACGCCGTGCCCCACTGGTACAAGGACGGCTTCTGGGTCGCCTACTGGGACCGGTTCGGCTTCCCCGACACGCAGCCCCCCTACGATTTCGGCCTGGCGAACGAGATCGCCTTCCAGCCGACCTGGTGGATCGATCCCGAGAAGGACCGGGCCCTCACCGAACGAGGCCGATAAGCCATGATGAGATTCAGCCGCCGCTTCCTGGGCCAGGCCGCCATCGCCGCGCCCTTCGCCGCCACCCTGCCGGGAGTGGTCCTGCCCCGCCCTGTCTGGGCGCAGGAGCGCACCCCCGAGGGGCTGAACGTGCTGACCTCCTTCGCGGAGTTCGACGAGCCGCTTTATCCCGAGGGCTTCGAGCATTTCGATTATGTGAACCCGGCCGCGCCGGCCGGCGGGAATATCCGCATGCCGGCCTACGGCACGTTCGAGAGGCTGGACACCATCACCATCGGCGGCGACTGGGCGGCCGGCATCGGGCTGACCGGCGACGTGCTGATGCAAGGATCGGGGGACGAGCTTTCGAGCTACTACCCCTCCATCGCCACGCAGGTCGCCTTCCCGGACGACATCGCCTACGCCATCTTCACGATCAACGAGAATGCCCGCTGGCAGGACGGCCACCCGATCACGGCGGAGGATTTCGTCTTCGCCTTCGATCACATCAAGGCCAACGCCCGCCCGCTGCTGAAGGAGTTCTGGAAGGACATCGCCTCGGCGGAGGCGCTTTCCGAACGGGAGGTCCGGTTCGGCTTCGCGACGCCGGACAACCGCAAATCCATGGGCATGGCCGCCGGCTTCTCGCCCATGCCGAAGCATTACTGGGAAGCGTCGGGCCGGGACATCACCCAGTCGACGCTGGAACCGTCGCTCTATGAAGGGCCCTACAGGATCGAGAATGTCGATCCCGGCCGGTCGATCACCTATCGCCGGGTCGAGGATTGGTGGGCGAAGGACCTGCCGGTCAATATCGGCACGGCGAATTTCGAGACCGTCACCTACACCTATTTCCGCGACGTCGACGTGATGTTCGAGGCGTTCCTGGGCGGCAATTTCGATTTCTGGTCGGAGAACAGCTCCCAGCGCTGGACCACCGGCTACGACGTGCCGGATGTGGAGAACGGCCGCATCGTCAAGGAGGTGTTCCCCCAGAACACGCCGCGCGGCTTCATCGGCTTCGTCTTCAACACCCGCCGGCCGATCTTCAGCGACCCGCTGGTGCGGGAGGCGATCGGCTATTTCTTCGATTTCCAGTGGACGCGGGAGAACGTCTTTTACGGCAATTACGAGCGGGCGAAGAGCTACTTCCCCGGCTCCGACTACGGCACCGCCGACTTCCCCCTGCCCGAGGGGCGGGAGCTTGAGCTGCTGGAGCCGTTCCGCGACCGGCTGCCGGAGGAGATCTTCACCGAACCCTTCACCCTGCCGGTCACCGACGGCAGCGGCCGCCTGCGCGAACAGCGGCGGATCGCGTCCGACCTGTTCCGGCAGGCCGGATGGGACATCCGGAACGGGCGGCTGACCAACATGGAGACGGGGGAGCCGTTCCGCTTCACCATTTACCTGCGCAGCGACACGCTGCTGCGGGTGGTGGATCCCTTCGCCACCAATCTGGAGCGCGCCGGGATCGAGATGGACATCCGCATCGTCGATACCGCGCAGTACCAGCGGATCATGGATGATTTCGACTACGACATGCTCTATCTGGCGGCCAACTTCTTCCCGCCGCCGGGGCCGGAGCTTCTGACCTACTTCGCCTCATACGCCGCCGACGAGCGCGGGTCGGCCAACTGGGCCGGCATCAAGAACGAGGTGGTGGACGCGCTGTTGCAGGAGGTCATCGCCGCCGACACGCTGGAGGGCAAGCAGGCGGCGACCCGCGCGCTCGACCGCGTGCTGCTGCGGAACCACTACATCATCCCCTCCTATTTCAACGACGAGACCTGGACCGCGCGCTGGAACAAGCTCGGCCATCCGGAACAGATGCCGAAATACTCTGTCGGCTTCCCCTCCATCTGGTGGTACGACGAGGACCTCGCCCGCCAGAACGGCCTTGGCTGATCGTCGCTCTTCATGCTCGCCTATATCATCCGCCGCCTGCTGCTCATGATCCCGACCCTGTTCGGGATCATGGTCGCCACCTTCGTCATCGTTCAGTTCGCCCCCGGCGGGCCGGTGGAGCAGGTGATCGCCCGGCTTCAGGGCACAGCCCAGGAGGCGACAGCGCGTTTCTCCGGCGGCGGCGGCGATTTCCAGAACCAGGCCTTCGACGCCACCAGCCTGGACGCGACGGGCGTCACCAGCCGCTATCGCGGCGCCCAGGGGCTGGACCCGGAATTCATCCTGGAGCTGGAGCGCCAGTTCGGCTTCGACAAGCCGCCGGTCGAACGCTTCCTCCTGATGATGGGCAATTTCCTGCGCTTCGATTTCGGGGAGAGCTATTTCCGCGGCCAGGACGTGATCGATCTGGTGATCGACAAGATGCCGGTCTCCATATCGCTCGGCCTCTGGACGACGCTGATCGTCTATCTGATCTCCATCCCGCTGGGCATCCGCAAGGCGATCAGGGACGGCTCCCGGTTCGACGTCTGGACCTCCGGGACCATCGTCGTCGGCTACGCCATACCGGGCTTCCTCTTCGCCGTCCTGCTGATCGTTCTGTTCGCCGGCGGGCGGTACTTCTCCTGGTTCCCCCTGCGCGGCCTCACGTCGGACGGCTGGGCCTTCATGCCCTGGTGGCAGCAGATCCTGGACTATTTCTGGCACCTGGCGCTGCCGGTCGCGGCCATGGTGGTCAGCGGCTTCGCCACGCTGACGCTCCTGACCAAGAACTCATTCCTGGACGAGATCGGGAAGATGTACGTCATGACCGCCCGGGCCAAGGGGTTGAGCGAACGGCGCGTGCTCTACGGCCATGTCTTCCGCAACGCCATGCTGATCGTCGTCGCCGGCTTCCCGGCCGCGTTCCTGGGCATCCTCTTCACCGGATCGCTGCTGATCGAGGTGATTTTTTCCCTCGACGGGCTGGGCCTGCTGGGCTTCGAGGCGGCGATCAACCGCGACTACCCGATCATGTTCGGCACGCTCTATTTCTTCAGCCTGCTCGGCCTCGTCATGGGGCTGATCGGCGATGTGATGTACACCATCATCGACCCCCGCATCGACTTCGAGGCCCGCCGTGTTTGAGCGGCCTCACCCCATCACCGTGCCCGCATCCTTCGACAAGCTCAGGATGAGGACGGTAATTCTCCGCCGTCATGCTGGACTTGATCCCATAGGCGCTAACTTTGAGGCGGTGAGCCTCACACCCTCGCCTTCAAAACCCTCACCCTCCCACCGCTTCGCGGCGGGTCCCTCCCTCTCCCGCAAGCAGGAGAGGGGAAAATTACGACCAAAGTTAGCGCCTATGGGACTTGATCCAGCATCCATGGGGCCTCGAGACCGCATGGATTCCGGATCGGGGTCCGGAATGACCAACAAGGGGAAAAGGTTCGCCCCTCTTCCTCATGGTGAGCCTGTCGAACCATGTGTGCCCGCATCCTTCGACAAGCTCAGGATGAGGACGGTAATTCTCCGCCGTCATGCCGGACTTGATCCGGCATCCATGGGACCTCGACAAAGACCGGGACCGCGCCCGGTTCTTCGCTTTCGGTGGAGCGGCGTCGACCCATGGATTCCAGCCTTCGCTGGAATGACCAGAAGGAGAAGGCCGCGCGCCCTTCCCCCTCTCCCCGCCGGGGAGAGGGCCGGGGTGAGGGGCTATCGCCGCCGCCGCCTCCGCCGGGGGGGCGCGACATGACCGACCGCTTCCTCGGCATGAAGATCACGCCGCTGACCCGGCGGCGGCTGTCGAACTTCCGCGCCAACCGGCGCGGCTACTGGTCGATGTGGATCTTCCTCGTCCTCTTCTTCGTCTCGCTGTTCGCTGAATTCATCGCCAATGACAAGCCGCTGCTGGTCCGCTACGACGACGAATTCTACTTCCCGATCATGGTCGCCTATCCGGAGACCGCGTTCGACGGGGAGTTCGAGACGGAGGCCGAATATCGCGATCCCTTCGTGCAGGATCTGATCAACGAGAAGGGCTGGATGATCTGGCCGCTCATTCCGTTCTCCTACGACACGATCAATTACGACCTGCCCCAGCCCGCGCCCTCCCCACCATCGACGGAGAACTGGCTGGGCACCGACGACCAGGGCCGAGACGTGACGGCGCGGGTTATCTACGGCTTCCGCATCTCCATCCTGTTCGGGCTGACGCTGACCATCTTCTCCTCGATCATCGGGGTCGCGGCGGGGGCGGTGCAGGGCTATTTCGGCGGCTGGACGGATCTCGTCTTCCAGCGCTTCATCGAGATCTGGTCGTCGCTGCCGCTGCTCTACCTCTTGATCATCATGGCCAGCGTGATCCAGCCCGGATTCTGGTCGCTCCTGATCATCATGCTGCTGTTCTCCTGGATGGCGCTGGTTTCCGTGGTCCGGGCGGAATTCCTGCGCGCCCGGAACTTCGACTATATCCGGGCCGCCCGCGCGCTCGGCGTCTCCAACCGGGTCATCATGTTCAAGCATGTGCTGCCCAACGCCATGGTCGCGACCCTGACCTTCATGCCCTTCATCCTCAACGGCTCGATCACCACGCTCACCAGCCTGGACTTCCTGGGCTTCGGCCTGCCGCCCGGATCGCCGTCGCTGGGCGAGCTTCTCCAGCAGGGCAAGTCGAACCTCCAGGCGCCGTGGCTGGGCTTCACCGGCTTCTTCACCATCGCCATCATGCTGAGCCTGCTGGTCTTCGTGGGCGAGGCGGTGCGCGACGCCTTCGACCCGCGCAAGGCGAGCGGCCCGGCCCCGGCTGAGAACGCCCTGATGGACGAGAGCAAAGCCACCGGCAAGGCGGCCGCCCAATGACCGAGACCATGACCCGCACCGGGACGAAAGCCGGAAGCGAGGCCGAAAGGCTGCTCACCGTCCGCGACCTGGAGGTTTCCTTCGCCGGGCAGGGCGGGGAGATGCTGGCGGTGCGCGGCGTTTCCTTCCATATCGACAAGGGGGAAACGCTGGCGCTGGTCGGCGAGAGCGGCTCCGGCAAGTCGGTGACCGCGCTGTCGGTCCTCCAGCTCCTGCCCTACCCGGCGGCGCGGCATCCGGGCGGGTCGATCCTCTTCCGCGGGACGGAGATGATCGGCGCGCCGGAGAAGGCGCTGCGCCAGGTGCGCGGCAACCGCATCTCCATGGTGTTCCAGGAGCCGATGACCTCGCTCAACCCGCTCCATACGGTGGAGCGGCAGGTGAACGAGGTTCTGTCGCTCCACAAGGGCATGGGCCGCGCCGAGGCCCGCGCCCGGACGCTGGAGCTGCTGCGCCTGGTCGGCCTGCCGGAGGCGGAGAAGCGGCTGGGCGCCTACCCGCACGAGCTTTCGGGTGGCCAGCGCCAGCGGGTGATGATCGCCATGGCGCTGGCGAACGAACCCGACCTTTTGATCGCGGACGAACCGACGACGGCGCTGGACGTCACCATCCAGGCGCAGATCCTGGAGCTTCTGACGGACCTCCAGAAGCGGTTCGGCATGGCGCTCCTCTTGATCACCCACGATCTGGGGGTGGTGCGCAAGATGGCCGACCGCGTCTGCGTGATGAGCCAGGGAGAGATCGTGGAGGCCGCCGACGCCCCTTCCCTGTTCGAGAACCCGCAGCATCCCTACACCCGCCGGCTCCTCTCCTCCGAGCCCACGGGCGGCCCGGCCCGCCCGCCGTCCGACGCGCGGGAGGTCCTGAAGGGCGACGGGATCAAGGTCTGGTTCCCGATCAAGACAGGCGTGATGCGCCGGGTCACCGACCATGTGAAGGCGGTGGACGGCATCGACCTTCGCGTCCGGGAGGGCCATACGGTCGGCGTCGTCGGCGAAAGCGGGTCGGGCAAGACGACGCTGGGGCTGGCGCTCCTGCGTCTCATCCCGTCGGAGGGATCGATCCTCTACCAGGACCGGGAGCTTCAGGGCATCCAGTTCAACCAGATGCGCCCGCTCCGGCGGGAAATGCAGATCGTCTTCCAGGACCCCTACGGCTCCCTCAGCCCCCGCATGTCGATCGCGGAGATCGTGGAGGAGGGGCTGAAGGTCCACAAGCTGGGCGGATCGGCGGCGGAACGCGAGGATCTGATCGTCGAGGCGCTGGAGGAGGTCGGGCTGGACCCGGCCAGTCGCCACCGCTATCCGCACGAATTCTCCGGCGGCCAGCGGCAGCGCGTCGCCATCGCGCGCGCCATGGTGCTGAAGCCGAAATTCGTCGTGCTGGACGAGCCGACCTCGGCGCTGGACATGTCGGTCCAGGCCCAGATCGTCGACCTGCTGCGCGACCTCCAGGAACGCCACCGCCTCGCCTATCTGTTCATCAGCCACGACCTCAAGGTCGTCCGCGCCCTGTCGGACGAGTTGATCGTGATGAAGAACGGCGTGGTGGTGGAGGCAGGCCCCGCCGACCGCATCTTCGACGATCCGCGGCAGGACTATACGCGCGCCCTGCTGAAGGCGGCGTTCGACCTGGAAGCCGTCCGGACCGACGACATCGCCACCTGATCCTCCCGCCCTTACCCGGTTTTCTCCACATGACGACGATTCTCTTCGCCTCGACCAGCGACGACCCCAGGGATTGGGACACGGCCCTGAAGGCGGCCCTCCCCGACCTCGATTTCCGCATGCCGTCCGGGATCGGCAACCCGGCGGAGATCGACTACGCGCTGGTCTGGAAGCCGCCGCCGGGGCTTCTGGCAGGCCTGCCGCACCTGAAGGCGATCTTCTCGCTGGGAGCGGGCGTCGATTCGCTGCTGGCCGATCCCACCCTGCCACGCGGCGTGCCGCTGGTCCGGATGGTCAATCGCGGGCTGACGGAAGGCATGACCGACTGGGTCTGCGCGCAGGTACTGGCCTGGCACCGCAAGACCGCCCTCTACCGCGCCCATCAGGCGCGCGGGCAGTGGCGGAAGGAGGAGGAGTTGCTGTCCCGCGAAAGGCGGGTCGGCATCCTCGGTCTCGGGGAACTCGGGGCCGACGCCGCGAAGATGCTGGCGGCGCTGCGCTTTCAGGTCATGGGATGGAGCCGCTCGCCCAAGACGATCGAGGGGGTCGAGTGCTTCCACGGGGCAGAAGGGCTGGACGCCATGCTCTCCCGGTCCGAAGCGCTGGTCTGCCTGCTGCCGCTGACGCCCGAGACGACGGGCATCCTCGATTCCCGGCTGTTCGCCCGGCTGCCGGAAGGAGCCTTTGTCATCAACGCCGCGCGCGGAGGTCATCTGGTGGAGGCGGACCTGCTGGCTGCGTTCGCCGCCGGCCGTCTCTCCGGCGCGGCGCTGGACGTCTTCGCGACCGAGCCGCTGCCCGGGGACCATCCCTTCTGGAGCCACCCGGACATCATCGTCTCCCCCCACGTCGCCAGCATAACCCACGCCCGCACCGCCGCGCTCGGCGTCGCCGAGGGCATAAAGCGCCGCGAGGCCGGCCTGCCGCTGGAAAACCTCGTCGACCATTCGCGGGGGTATTAGGAGAGCGACCTCCGCCTCCCCCTCACGTCGTCATTCCGGACTTGATCCGGAATCCATAGGCCCCCACCGCTTCACCGGCGGCAAAAGACCGGACACGGTTCCGGCTTCCGTCGACGCCGCATGGATGCTGGATCAAGTCCAGCATGACATTGTTTTTGTTGGTCATTCCAGACTTGATCTGGGATCCATAGGCCGCCGCCGTTTCATCGACGGTGGGAGTGCGCAAGAAACAGCCCCAACCCCACACGCATCGCGGATAATTGCCTCGCGCACAGTATCGGCGTATTAGAGTCCTGCTGTGTCTACCGTCGCCAGACGACCGCGCGGCCCCGGAAAGGGCGGCGCCTTGGGCTTCCTTCTCGTGGGAGTCTTGGTCCTCGTCGTGCTTGGCGCGGCCGGCTTCTTCTATCTGTGGCGCAACCCCATCGACAGCCCGGCGCGTCTGCTCGGCGCACCGCTCTACCTGGCCGGAGAGGGCGGCGGCGACCGCGTCCTTCTGTTGACCGAACAGAGACAAGTCTTCGGCATCGAGGGAACCCTTCAACTCCCGACCTCCTTCGTCCGCGTCGACATGTGGGCCTTCGATCCGGCGACCGCCGTCCCGCTGTGGCGTCAACGCCTCATTTCCTACAGCGACCATCCGAGGGGCAATCGCCCGGCCGTCGGGTCCTACCAGCCGACCATGCTGGGCGCGGATCGCGGCGTGGTCTGGGCCTTCATGCGGGACGGGCTGCGCGGGCTGTCCGTGGCGGACGGCATGCCGGTCGCCGACGCCGCCGCGATCGCCCAGCTCAATCCGGAGCTTTCCGGCGGATTGCCGCTCGATCCAAGCTTCTATGCGTTCGACGAGCGCGGCCTGCTGGTGATGACCGCCGACGCCCGCGAATGGCGCATCGACAGCGAGACCCTGATCGTCCGGCCGGAGACCGCCCGGCCCGCATCCGAAAGCGCCGCCTCGCCGGCCGCCACGGGAAGCCATGTCGCGATCGCGCCGCCGCGCCTGCCGGGCGAACGGGTGCATGGGCTGCAGGAATCCGATCTGGACGATGGCTGGATCGGCTTGCTGTCGGAGGAAGAGGCGGGGACCACGATGCTGGGCCACGTAACACGCCAGGAGGACATCCACAGACGCCGGCTGTGGGCGAGGCAGGGCCCGCCGATGGAACTGGCCCTCGCCACGCCGTTTCCCCAGACCGCCGCGGAGTCCGCGGCCTATGCGGAGAAACTGATCGCCGAAATCGACGCCTCGCTGACTCCCGGCGCCTCCCTCGGCGGCCGGGCGCCGATGCCGGCCAGCCCGGAATTTCTCGACGCGGCGCTGCTGAGCGAAAGGGTTCCGGAAGAAGAGGATTCCCTGGCGGCGGACCTGCTGGCGGGACTGTCGGACGTGGTGGATGTAAGGCCTCAGGAAGCGATCCGGCTCGGCGATCCCGACAGCGTGCTGGTCCTGCACAAGGACCGCATCGATTCCGAAGGCCGGTTGAGGCTGGCGCGGGTCGCGCTCTGGGACGGGCGAGTCCTCTGGGATTCAGCCCTGCCTTTGTCGGAGATTTACGCCCTCATGCGGGGCGAAACCATGCTCGTCCTCTACGGGACGCTCTTCACCCCGGCCTTCGACCGGCGGTCGCGCGGGGCGGAGCAGTTCGTCTCGCTCGACCTCCGGACGGGAGCGGCGCGGACGTTCGAAATGCTCGGCCGGCCCGCCGGCCTCGCCGCGCCCGAATCCGCGCCCGCGCCGGGAAAATGACCGGAACGCCGCAACCCGCATCGTCGTTCATGGCATGATGGACCCGGAAACCCGCACCTTCGCCCCGCGCCGCCCGTCGCTTGTCCGCGACCTGTTCCTCTTCCTGGCGCTGATGTCGACAGCCATCGCGCTCGGCGGCGCGCTGGCGCATCTGTTCGAGCTGCCGAACAAGATCGGCCTGCCGCAGGAGGAATATTTCATCGTCCAGCAGGCCTATCGCGGCTGGTGGCAGATCGCCTATGTCCTGCTGGTCCAGCTTCTGTCCATGGTCGCGGTCATCCTGCTCTACCGGCGGCGGCCGAAGGTCCGGTGGCCCGCCCTCTTCGCCCTCTTCTGCCTCGCCGGCGCGCAGGCGGTCTTCTGGACCTTCACCTATCCGGCCAACGTCGCGACGGAGAACTGGACCATCATGCCGGCGAACTGGGAGATTCTGCGCGCCCAATGGGAATATTCCCACGCCGTCGGCGCGATCTTCCAGCTTCTCGCCATGACCTTTCTCGCCATCGCCGTCCTGGCGCGTGCGAGAGGATAGGCGGCCCCAACCGTTCCCTTTATGTTCCTGCGGTATCCGTGCTACCATTGAGGACATCGCGCCTCAATCAGGATCCGCCCCGTGCCCCTGCTCACCGACCCTTTGATCGTCGCCATCATCGCCCTTCTGGCCGGCGCGCTGCTGACTTGGCTGTTCGCGGTGCGGCCGGCTCAGCAGGCTCGCACCACAGCGGAGGCCGAGGCGCGGATGGACCGGGAGGAGCGGGAACGGCTGATCCTGGAGCTTCGCCAGCAATTGATGACCGAATCCGGCGCGCGGGCGGCGGCCGACGAACGGGCCGCGCGGGTCGACGCGTTGGATGGCCAGCACCGGCAGGCGCAGGATGAACTGCGGACGCTGCACGCCGAGCGGGCGGAGCTTTCGACCACGCTGGCGAAGGAGCGGGAGGCGACGGCGGAGAAACTGGCGCTTCTGACCGACGCCCAGGCGAAACTGCAGGATGTCTTCCGGTCGCTCTCCGCCGACGCGCTCGCCAAGAACAACCAGAGCTTCCTCGACCTCGCCAAGACCCATCTGGGCCAGTACCAGCAGGGCGCCCAGACCGATCTGGAGAAGCGCCAGAAGGCGATCGGCGACCTGGTCCTGCCGATGCAGGAATCCCTCAAGCGGATGGATGGCCAGATCCAGGAGATGGAGAAAGCCCGCGCCGGCGCCTATGAAGGGCTGCGAAGCACCGTCGGCTCGCTCCTAGTCAGCCAGGAGAAGCTGAGGACGGAGACGACGGGCCTCGTCCGCGCGCTGCGGACCCCCAACGTGCGCGGCCGGTGGGGGGAGATCCAGTTGAAGCGGGTGGTCGAGCTGGCGGGCATGGTCGACCATTGCGACTTCACCGAGCAGACGAGCGCCACCACCGGGGAAGGCGGGCGGCTGCGGCCCGACATGCTGGTGCGGCTGCCCGGCGGCAAGACCATCGTGGTCGACGCCAAGACGCCGCTGGACGCCTATCTGGACGCGACCGATGCGACCGACGACGATGCGCGGCTGGCCGCCATGACCCGCCATTCCCGGCAGGTGCGCAACCATATGCGGGCGCTGGGCAACAAGGCCTATTGGGACGAGTTCGAGGAGACGCCGGAATTCGTCGTGATGTTCCTGCCGGGCGAGAATTTCTTCTCCGCCGCGCTGGAGAACGACCCGGCGCTGATCGAGGCCGGGATCGACCAGTCGGTGATCCCGGCGACGCCGACCACGCTGATCGCCCTCCTGCGCGCCGTCTCCTATGGCTGGCGGCAGGAGAGGCTGGCGGCCAACGCCCGCGCCATCAGCCAGTTGGGGCGGGAGCTTTACGAGCGGCTGTCGACCATGGGCGTCCATATGGGCTCGCTAGGCCGGCAGCTCGGCTCCTCGGTCGACAGCTACAACAAGGCCGTGCGCTCCCTGGAAAGCCGCGTCCTGGTCAGCGCCCGGAAGCTGAAGGAGCTGGACGCCGCCCCAGAATCGAAGGAGATCAAAGAACTGCCGCAACTGGACCACACCGCGCTGGAGGTCCAGGCGGCGGAGTTGCGCGCCCTGCCGGGCGGCGGCGGCGGAGGGTGACGATTGACGCGACGGGGCGGAATGCCTATCTCGACGGCGTCGTCGCTTCACCGTCACTCCCCCGGATGATGACGAATGATGACAAATGATGACGTTTGACGACAGTTTTTCACCGCCCGGCCGACCATGAGCAAGCTCGACATCCTCCTCGTCCCCCATCCCGCGCTGAAGGCCAGGGCGAAACCCGTCGCCGCCGTGGACGACCGCGTGCGCCGGCTGATGGACGACATGCTGGAGACGATGTACGACGCCCCCGGCATCGGCCTCGCCGCGCCGCAGGTCGGCCTGCTGGAGCGCGTGCTGGTCATCGACGTGGCGAACAAGGACGAGGAGCCGCAGCCCCTGCGCATGGCCAATCCGGAGATCCTGTGGGCCTCGGAAGATCTCGCCACCTACAATGAAGGCTGCCTCAGCCTGCCGGAGCAATATGCCGACGTGACCCGCCCGGCGGAGGTCAAGGTCCGGTATCTGAACGAAAACAACGCCAGCAAGACGCTCCATGCCAAGGACGTGCTGGCGACCTGCGTCCAGCATGAGATCGACCATCTGGACGGCATCCTCTTCACCGACCACCTCTCGCTCATGAAGCGCAACATGATCCTGCGCAAGCTGGCCAAATGGCGAAAGGGCCAGACGGCGGCGTAGCGGTTGGTAGCCCTCTCCCCTCGTGGGAGAGGGTTGGGTGAGGGGGCGTTGGTTTGCGATCCCGCTTGCCCCATCACACCCACGCGGTACAACGGCCGGCATGACCCGCCTTCGCCTCGCCTTCATGGGCACGCCGGATTTCGCCGTGCCCAGCCTCCGTGCCCTGATCGATGCCGGCCATGATGTGGCGGCGGTCTACACCCAGCCGCCCCGCCCCGCCGGGCGGGGGCATCGGGAGCGGCGGTCGCCGGTCCATGAGGCGGCGCTGACGGCGGGGATCGAGGTCCGGCATCCAGGCTCGCTGAAGGATGCGGGCGAGCAGGCGGCCTTCGCGGCGCTGGGGCTGGACGCCGCTGTCGTCGCGGCCTACGGCCTCATCCTGCCGAAGCCGATCCTCGACGCGCCGCGTCTCGGCTGCGTCAACGTCCATGCCTCGCTGCTGCCCCGCTGGCGGGGAGCCGCGCCGATCCAGCGCGCCATCCTGGCCGGCGACGAGGAGACGGGCGTCACCATCATGATGATGGAGGCGGGGCTGGACACCGGGCCGATGCTGCTGAAGGCGCATGTCCCGATCGCCGCTGAAACAGACGCCGGCACGCTGCACGACGCGCTCGCCGGGCTGGGGGCGGAGCTGATCGTCCCCGCCCTGGCCGGCCTCGCCGATGGCAGCTTGCGCGCCGAACCGCAGCCGGAGGACGGCGTGACCTATGCCGCCAAGATCACGAAGGAGGACGGAAGGCTGGACTGGGAGGATGCCGCGCTGGCCGACCGGCAGGTCCGTGCGCTGACGCCCTGGCCCGGAGTCTGGTTCGATCATGAGGCCGATCGCATCAAGGTGCTGGCGATTGAGACCGTCCCCGACGCCCATGGCGCGCCGGGCGAGGTGCTGGACGACCGGCTGACCATCGCCTGCGCGCGGGGCGGGGCGGTCCGTCCCCTCAGGCTCCAGCGGCCCGGCAAGGGGCCGGTCGACGCCCAAGCCTTCCTGCGCGGCTATCCGCTGCCGGCCGGCATCCGGCTGTGACCCGCTACAAGCTGACCATCGAATATGACGGCCGGCCCTTCGTCGGCTGGCAGCGGCAGGCGAACGGCCTGTCGGTCCAGCAGGCGGTGGAGGAAGCCGTCACGGCCTTCTGCGGGGAGGAAACCCGCGTCGCCTGCGCCGGCCGCACGGATTCCGGCGTCCACGCGCTGGGGCAGGTCGCCCATGTCGACATCGCCCGCCCGACCACGCCCCGGGAGGTGCAGGGGGCGCTGAACGCCCATCTGCGGCCGCACCCGGTCTCTATCCTTTCGGTGAACGAGGCGTCGGACGATTTCGACGCCCGGCTGTCCGCCATCCGCCGGGCGTATCGCTACCGCATCGTCAACCGGCGCGCGCCGCTGACCTTCGAAGCCGGGCTGGCCTGGAGGGTGCCGGGCCGGCTGGATGCCGACGCGATGCATGAGGCCGCCCAGCGACTGGTCGGCCATCACGACTTCACCAGCTTCCGGGCCAGCGAATGCCAAGCGAAATCGCCGGTCAAGACGCTGGAGCGGCTGGACGTGCGGCGTCTGGGCGCGGAGATCGAGGTGGCGGTGGAGGCGCGGTCCTTCCTCCACCACATGGTCCGCAACATCGTCGGCACGCTGAAGCTGGTCGGCCAGGGCCGCTGGACGGGCGACGACGTAGCGGCGGCGCTTGCGGCGCGCGACCGGGCGTCGGCCGGCCCGACCGCCCCGCCCGACGGGCTCTATTTCGTCAGCGTCGCCTACCCGCCGGGAACGGACGGTCAGGCCGGCTGAAGCATGTCCAGCGTGGTGTTGACGATCAGCAGGCTGAGCGCGAAATCCACGGCGACCAGCCCCGCCGCCATGCCGCCGCCGACCGACAGCGCGACCTTCGTCACATACCATTGATAGACCAGGGCTGCGATCGTGACCGCCAGCCCCATCAGGCCGATCGCCTCCACCGGCAGCCAGCCGGCGGCGGAGATCAGGACCACCGGCAGGTAGACCGGATAGACCAGCGCGGCCGACCAGTTATAGGCGGCCAGGAAGTCCGGATAGCGCGCCTCCCGATCGATCAGTCGGACGATCTGGATCATCGCCACGGGATAAGCCGTCCAGCGGATCGCATAAGCCAGCGCGCCGACGCCGAGCAGCGCCCACCAGGGCGTCTGGCCGAACAGCGGCGCGGTCTGGACCGCGTCGACGATGACGAAGATCGGCAGCACGACCAGCGCGGCTGTGAAGCTGCGCAGCGCGCCCTCCGGCGTTCGGTCGAAGAAGCTCATGCCGCGCGGGTCGCCGCGGGCCAGCCGATAGGCGCCGAAGAGGAAGCGGAGGATGTCGTCCGACGTCACGGCTTTCCGAAATAGGCGGCGAGGGTCGCGGCGTAGATGTCGGCCAGCCGGTCGATGTCGGCCGTCTCCACATGCTCGTCCACCTGGTGGATCGTGCGATTGACCAGGCCGAACTCCACGACCGGGCAACGATCCTTGATGAATCGGGCATCCGACGTGCCGCCGGTGGTGCTGAGCTCCGGCCGCAGGCCGGTCACGCGCTCGACCGCGCCGGCCACCAGTTCGGACAGCGGGCCGGGCGGGGTCAGGAAACTCTCGCCGGTGACGCGCACCGAAAGCTCGTAGCGCCCGCCGATCCGGTCGAAACACTCGCGCAGCCAGCCTTCCAGCGCCGCTGAATCGTGCAGATCGTTGAAGCGGATGTTGATCGTCGCCCGGCCCTGCGCCGGAATGACGTTGTTCACGGGATTGCCGACATCGATCGTGGTGATCTCCAGATTGCTGGGATCGAAATGGTCGCTTCCCCGGTCCAGCGGCTCCGCCGTGACGGCTTCAAGCATCCGCACCAGCCGCGGCAGCGGGTTGTCCGCCTGCGCCGGATAGGCGGTGTGACCCTGGATTCCGTGAACGGTCAGCCGGCCGGTCATCGACCCGCGCCGGCCGATCTTGATCATCTGCCCCAGCCGGTCGGGGTTGGTCGGCTCCCCGACGATGCACGCGTCGATCCGCTCGCCCCGCTCCTTCAGCCAGCCCAGCACCTTCCTTGTGCCATTGACCGCGTCGCCTTCCTCGTCGCCGGTGATCAGCAGGCTGACCGACCCGCCGAACTCCGGTCCCGCGCCGTCGAGGAAGCGGGAGACGCCGCCGGCGAAGGCGGCCACGGCGCCCTTCATGTCGGCCGCGCCCCTTCCGTAAAGGAGTCCGTCCGCGATCACGCCGCCGAAGGGGTCGTGGGTCCAGGCCCCGGAATCGCCCACCGGCACGACATCGGTATGTCCGGCGAAACAGAAATTCCGGCCGCCCGTTCCCAGCCGGGCGTAGAGATTGTCGATATCGGGCTGCCCTTCTTCGGAGAAGACGAGCCGGTGGCAGACGAAGCCCAACCCCTCCAGCGCACCCTGCACGGTGTCGAGCGCACCTTCGTCGGCCGGGGTGACGCTGGGGCAGCGGATCAGCGCTCTCGCCAGCGCGACCGGATCGATCCCGCTCATGCCCGTAGCAGGTCGTTGATCGAGATCTTCGACCGCGTCCGCTCGTCCACGCGCTTGATGATGACCGCGCAATAGAGGCCGGGGCCGGGATCGCCGTTCGGCAGGGGCTGGCGCGCCGGCAGCGTGCCCGGCACGACGACCGAATAGGCCGGCACCCGCCCGACATGGATCTCCCCGGTCGTCCGGTCGACGATCTTGGTCGAGGCGCCGATGAAGACGCCCATGGAGAGCACCGACCCCTCCTCCACGACCACGCCTTCGACCACTTCGGAGCGTGCGCCGATGAAGCAATTGTCCTCGATCACCACCGGCCCGGCCTGGAGAGGCTCCAGCACGCCGCCGATACCGGCCCCGCCGGAGATGTGGACGTCCCGGCCGATCTGGGCGCAGGACCCCACGGTCGCCCAGGTGTCGATCATCGCGCCGCTGTCGATGCGCGCGCCCAGATTGACGAAGCTGGGCATCAGCACCACGCCCGGCGCTACATAGGCCGACCGGCGGACGACGGCGTTGGGCACCGCCCGGAACCCGGCGGCCCTGAATTCCTCCGGCCCCCAGCCGGCGAATTTGGACGGGACCTTGTCCCACCAGCCCGATCCGCCGGGGCCGCCGTCTATCACGCTCATGTCGTTGAGGCGGAAGGACAGGAGGACGGCCTTCTTCAGCCATTGATGGACGGTCCAGGCGCCGTCCACCTTCTCCGCCACCCGCAGCCGCCCGCTGTCGAGCCCGTCCAGCGCCGCCTCCACCGCCTCGCGGGCCGGGCCGGTCGCGGCTGGCGTCAATTCGTCGCGGATTTCCCAAGCGGCTTCGATCGCCTGGCTGAGCGCGGTGTTGGTCATGGGCTGAAAATCATCTGAATGCGGGTGGAATCAGGAGGTTCGACCGCACCATGGGTCAGCCGCCGAACCCTGTCAACGAGGCCGGGCGATCGACCGACGGAAGGCGGGAGCGTCGACGGTGCTGGACTGAAACGCATCGCGCGTCAAAACGACAAAGGGTCCGAAGCGCAAGGCCTCGAACCCTTTGAGAAGTTTGGTGGAGCCAAGCGGGATCGAACCGCTGACCTCTACAATGCCATTGTAGCGCTCTCCCAGCTGAGCTATGGCCCCGAAACCTTGAATTCCTTGAGCCGGCGGCCAGGGGGCCGCGCGGGCCGGCATATTCGTCAGATGACCCCTCGGGATCAAGCGAAAAATGCCGGCCTCGGCGAGAGGCGGGATTCTCCCGGCGAATCAGCGTTCCTCGTCATCCTCCAGGTCGACGACATCCTCGACGTCGTCGTCGTCGCCGAGCTCCGACGCGTCTTCCAGAAGGACGTCGCCATCGTCGGAATCATCCTCGATGTCGTCATCGACCTTCTTCTTTTTCTTGGGCTTGTCGTCGCCCTCCGACTCGTCCGCATCGTCGTCGGAATCGTCCTCGACCAGATCGTCCGCAGCCTCGTCCTCCTGGTCGAGATCCTCATCCTCCTGATCCTCGACCTCGTCCTCGGCGGCCTCGTCGACCGCCGCGGCCTTGCGCTTGGCCTTGGCGGGCTTGATGTCCTCGACCACCGCGGCGCGGCTGCGCCGGGATTTCAGGAACGCCTCTGGATCGAACTCCGTCCCGCATTTCGGGCAGATGATCGGGTCGCGACGCATATCGTAATAGCGCGCGCCGCAGTTGTGGCAGATGCGCTTGGCGCCCCATTCCGGCTTGGCCACGCCTGCTCCTCCGTCTCTAAACAATGAATTTCAGAAGTGGCGCGCCCTTTGCCATGTCGCGGGCCGGCTGTCAAAGCCTAAAGGCGATCGGGCGCCCGATCGAATGTCCTGCCGACGCCCTCGGCTTCGCATCCGCCGCCGCCTGTGCTATCAGCGCCCGACCGCCCATAACGCCAACCCTCCCCGACAGGTTCCCCGCCCGTGACGCACCGACCGCTGCCGCTCGTCTCCCGCAAGGCCGCACGCTTGGCCGGCGCCGTCCGCGTTCCCGGCGACAAGTCGATCTCCCACAGGGCGCTGATGCTGGGCGGCGTCGCGGTGGGCGAAACGACCGTTCACGGCCTGCTGGAGGGGGAGGACGTTCTGGCGACCGGCGCGGCCATGCGCGCGATGGGCTGCAAGGTTACGCGCGGGGATGACGGCGTCTGGCGGATCTGGGGCGTCGGCGTCGGCGGTCTTTCGGAGCCTTCCTCGGTGCTCGACATGGGCAATAGCGGCACCTCCACCCGGCTTCTGGCCGGGCTGCTGGCCACCCATCCGCTGACCGCCTTCATGACCGGCGACGCCTCCCTGGTGAAGCGGCCGATGGCGCGGGTGACCGTGCCGCTGGAGCAGATGGGCGCGCGCTTCGTCTGCCGTTCCGGCGGCCGCCTGCCGATGGCCGTGATCGGGGCCGACGCGTCGCTGCCCGTAACCTATGTCCTGCCCGTCGCCTCGGCGCAGGTGAAATCGGCGATCCTGCTGGCCGGCCTCAACACGCCCGGAACCACCACGGTCATCGAGCGCGAGGCGACGCGCGACCATTCCGAACACATGCTCCGCCATTTCGGCGCGGAGGTGGCGGTCGAGGACAGCGAGGACGGGCAGGCCATCTCGATCACGGGCCAGCCGGAGCTGACCGGGCGGGAGATCAGGGTGCCGGGCGACGTCTCCTCGGCCGCCTTCCCGATCGTCGCTGCGCTGATCCGGCCAGGATCGGACGTCCGGCTGGCGGGCGTCGGCCTCAACCCGCGCCGCACTGGCCTGATCGACACGCTGATCGAGATGGGCGGCGACATCAGTTTCGAGAACCGGCGCGTCGAGGCCGGGGAGCCGGTCGCCGATCTTCGCATCCGCGGAGGCGCGCTGAAGGGAATCGACGTGCCGCCGGAGCGCGCACCCAGCATGATCGACGAATACCCCATCCTCGCCGTCGCCGCTGCCTGCGCGGAAGGCACGACCCGCATGCTGGGGGTCGCGGAGCTGCGGGTGAAGGAGAGCGACCGCCTCGCCATGACCGCCGACGGGCTGGCCGCCTGTGGGGCGAGGGTCGAGGCCGGGGAGGATACGCTGACCGTCCACGGGACCGGCCGCCCGCCGGCCGGCGGCGCGACCGTCGCGACCGCGCTGGACCACCGGATCGCGATGAGCTTCCTCGTCCTCGGGACGGCGGCCGACGCGCCCGTCGCCATCGACGATTCCCGCCCGATCGAGACCAGCTTCCCGGGCTTCGCCGAACTGATGAACGGGCTGGGCGCGGAGATCGCGGAGCCGGCGCCGTGATCATCGCGATCGACGGCCCCGCCGCATCGGGCAAGGGCACGCTCGGCCGGCGGCTGGCGGCGCATTTCGGCCTCGGCCATCTGGACACGGGCGCGCTCTACCGGGCGACCGGCCTGCGCGTGCTGCGCGCCGGCGGCGACCCGTCCGATCCCGCCGACGCTGTCACCGCCGCCGAGGCGGTGCGTCCGGAGGATGCGGCCGACCCCGCCCTGCGCACGGACGAGGTCGCCCAGGCGGCCTCGAAGGTGGCGGCGATCCCGGCGGTGCGCGCGGCGCTTTTGGACTTCCAGCGCCGCTTCGCCGCCACCGGCCCCGGCGCGGTGCTGGACGGACGCGATATCGGCACGGTCGTCTGCCCGGACGCCGACGCGAAGTTGTTCGTCACCGCCTCGGTCGAAGCCCGCGCGACAAGGCGATTCCGTGAGTTGCGGGAACGCGGCGAAGACGCTATATACGATGCCGTCCTGCGGGACATGGAACAGCGCGACGCGCGCGACAGCGGCCGGACGGTGGCTCCGCTCACCCCCGCCGAAGATGCGTTCGTCCTGGACACCAGCCATCTCAACGCCGATCAGGCGTTCGAGGCGGCTTTGTCGTTTGTTTCAGGAAGATCGGGCCGGCCTTAGCGCCGAACGCTCTTCCGTCCCGCGTCAAGGACACCGATCGCATCGGGATGGCCGCGACAGGAACGGGCCCGATGACCCGAAGGATTTCGCTTTCCATTGCGGGACGACCCGCGGCGATCCCTCGGTCGATCATCAAGGAGCAGACATGACAGACACCCAGACCGCGAGCCCGGCCAAGGAGAGCTTCGCCGCCCTTCTTGAGGAAAGCCTCGCGCAGACCGACAGTTTCGAAGGCACCGTCGTAAAGGGTCGCGTCATCGCGATCGAGAACGACATGGCCCTGATCGATGTGGGCCTTAAGTCCGAAGGCCGCGTCGCGGTCAAGGAATTCACCGCCCCCGGCCAGCAGCCGGACCTCAAGCCCGGCGACACGGTCGAGGTCTTCATCGACCGCATGGAGGACAAGAACGGCGAGGCCGTGCTGTCCCGTGAGAAGGCCCGCCGCGAGGAGAGCTGGACCCAGCTGGAGAAGTCGTTCAACGACCAGCAGCGCGTCTCCGGCGTGATCTTCGGCAAGGTCAAGGGCGGCTTCACGGTCGACCTGAACGGCGCCGTCGCCTTCCTGCCGGGCAGCCAGGTGGACATCCGCCCGGTGCGCGACATCAGCCCGCTGATGGGCACGCCCCAGCCCTTCCAGATCCTCAAGATGGACCGCAGCCGCGGCAACATCGTGGTCAGCCGCCGCGCGGTGCTGGAAGAGAGCCGGGCCGAGGCGCGGTCGGAACTGGTCGCCAACCTCAAGGAAGGCCAGGTCCTCCAGGGCGTGGTCAAGAACATCACCGACTACGGCGCGTTCGTCGATCTGGGCGGCGTCGATGGCCTGCTGCACGTCACCGACATCGCGTGGCGCCGCATCAATCATCCGACCGAGGCCCTGCAGATCGGCCAGAACGTCCAGGTGCAGGTCATCCGCTTCAACCCGGAGACCCAGCGCATCAGCCTGGGCATGAAGCAGCTCGAGGCCGACCCCTGGGAAGGCGTCGAAGCGAAGTACCCGGTCGGCGCGAAGTTCAAGGGCCGCGTCACCAACATCACCGACTACGGCGCCTTCGTGGAGCTGGAGCCGGGGATCGAGGGGCTGGTCCATGTCTCGGAGATGTCCTGGACCAAGAAGAACATCCATCCGGGCAAGATCGTGTCGACCTCCCAGGAGGTCGAGATCATGGTGCTCGACGTCGATCCGGTGAAGCGCCGCATCAGCCTGGGCCTCAAGCAGTGCCTGGAGAACCCCTGGGACGGCTTCTCCGACCGCTTCCCGGTCGGGACCGAGATCGAGGGCGAGGTCAAGAACATCACCGAGTTCGGCCTGTTCGTCGGCCTGCCCGGCGATATCGACGGCATGGTCCACCTTTCGGACATCACCTGGGACCGCTCCGGCGAGGAGGCGATCCAGGAGTTCAAGAAGGGCGACATGGTTAAGGTCAAGGTGCTTGACGTCGATGTCGAGAAGGAGCGCATCTCGCTCGGCATGAAGCAGCTTGTCGACGACCCGTTCGAGAAGTCGGCCGGCACGGTGAAGCGCGGCGACATCGTCACCACGACGGTCACCCAGATCACCGACGGCGGCATCGAGGTTTCCGTCGGCGAGGGCCAGACCGGCTTCATCCGCAAGAGCGACCTTGCCCGCGACCGTCAGGACCAGCGTCCGGAGCGGTTCGCCGTGGGCGAGAAGGTGGACGCCAAGATCACCCAGATCGACCGCGCCACCCGCAAGATCTCGCTCTCCATCAAGGCCAAGGAAGTCGAGGACGAGAAGAAGGCCATGGCCGAATTCGGCTCCTCGGACTCCGGCGCCTCGCTGGGCGACATCCTGGGGGCCGCGCTGAAGAAGGCGCAGGCCGGCCAGAAGGAAGACGACAAGTAAGGAGCGATCCGCTCCCCAAGGTCGAACCGGCCGCCGGGCAACCGGCGGCCGGTTTTCTTTTGCGCGACGTATGGACGCAGCAACTCCTGGTTGATATGGTTATTTTCCTCTCATGATGAAGGAAGTTCTCATGACCCGGCAGGAGCTCGTAAATTTCTGGCAACAACTGCCGGACGATGAGTGTATACATCCTGACGACGAGTGGGTTCTGGACGGAGATCATCATCTGATGAACGACCATGTCCCAACGCCTTGGTCTGGCCCGATACTTAATGCCGGTATTTTTCTTCTTTATATGAACGCAGGCGTTGGTCAGGATGAAAATGGCAACGTCGATCCAGATTGGGAACAGGCTCAACACGTTCATGAAGAGGCCCTGCGAGAGAACCTGAACGGCGTTACAGAAAATTACATGTTCATCGAAGACTATAGAGGGCACGACGGAGGCGCAAATTGGCTAACATCACGTTTACGCGGTGTTTTTAGTGACGACGCAGCCATACAAGAAGAAAATATTATAAATCATGTCGCTGTTTTGGAACTTGTAGCTTATCGCTCTTTTCGATTTACGGACGGCTATGTCGTCAATGCTCTAGCTTCTTCGCGGGCGGTCCTAAACACCGTACATGATGAATTGTTGCCGCGCGCTTTAGACGGTGAAATCTTCGTTGCGTGCATGCGGGGAGCCAAAAAATGGGGAATTCTTCCCAGAGTTGGGAATGACGCCGAACCGCCCACCAATATAGCGATCGGAAGCAATCAAGGCGGCTATGCCACGATCAATACAGAAGTTGGTCAACGTATTCGAAATTTCGCCGAAGAACACAACATTATATAACGCCACCGCACTGCCACAACTATACTGTCCGCTTGGGTTTTGTTCCAACCCGTCATGCTGGACTTGATCCCATAGGCGCTAACTTTGATCGTAATTTCCCCCTCTCCTGCTTGCGGGAGAGGGAGGGGCCCGCCGCGAAGCGGTGGGAGGGTGAGGGTTTCGAAGGAGAGGCTCTGACGCTCGCTGCCTCAAGGTTAGTGCCTATGGGACTTGATCCAGCATCCATAGGGCCTCGTTGGACGCCGGGGACGGCGTCCGGTCTTTCGCCGCCGGTGAAGCGGCGAGGGCCCATGGATTCCGGATCAAGTCCGGAATGACCTGCAGGGCAGAAGGTGAGACTCCGCCCTCCGAAAACCCTTGTTCCTGAAAGGCTTATGCTTGCCATCGGCCGGACGCTCTGGCACGCTTCGCGGTTATTGGGGCCGGGCCCGCGCCAATGCGGCGGGTAACGATAAGAAAAGCAAAAGGGGGCGAAGGGGGATGACGAAGTCCGAACTGATCCAGAGACTCGCCGAGCAGAACCCGCATCTCTACCAGCGGGACGTGGAGCGCATCGTCACCACCGTGTTCGAGGAAATCTCCGAGGCGCTGGCCCGCGGCCAGAGGGTGGAGCTGAGAGGCTTCGGCGCCTTCTCCGTCAAGCGGCGGGACGCGCGCGTCGGGCGGAACCCGCGGACCGGCGAATCCGTTCAGGTGACGGAGAAGTCGGTGCCCTTCTTCAAGACCGGCAAGCAGCTTCGCGAACGATTGAACACCCAGTAGCGCTGCCTGCCATCCAATCATCGAGGATCGATCGTCGCCGTGCGTCATCTGAGCTGGATCATCACCGTTCCGGTCGCCCTGCTGGCGATCTCCTTCGCGGTCTCGAACCGCGAATGGATCGATTTGACGATCTGGCCCCTGCCCTTCGCGCTGTCCGCGCCGCTCTATCTGCTGGTGCTGGGCGGGCTGGCGGTCGGCTTCCTGATCGGCGCGCTTCTGACCTGGATCGGCCAGCACGGCCATCGCCGGGACGCCAAGCAGCGCGGCCAGCGCATCCGGGAGTTGACCGCCGAAGTGAACCGTTACCGGGATCGGGAGAATACGGTGGAGGAGGAATCTGCCCGCGCGCGGGAGGCCGAACGGATCGCCACGGCGGAAAGCGCGTCCGATCGGGCGATCGCCCTGGAAAAGCCCTCCGCCGCCCGGCATTCTCCCTGACATCGCCGTCGGCGTCCGCTAGCCGTTTCACTAAAACAACAACGGGGTTTCCATGCGCGTCATCGGCGCCGCAGAGGTCGAAGCGGCGCTCGGCTACCGGGATCTGGTCGAGCGGCTGAGGGAAGCGTTCCGGAGCGAGATTGCGGTTCCGCTCCGCCACCACCACACGATTCCGGCGTTGGGTTCCGGGCCGGGTGTCGATCCCGCCACCCTGCTGCTGATGCCGGCCTGGCAATCCGGCCGCCATATCGGCATCAAGATCGTCACCGTCTTTCCCGGCAACCCGGCGCGGAGCCTGCCCTCGATCATGGGGGTCTACCTGCTGCTGGACGGCGGAACCGGCGCGCCACTGGCGCTTCTGGACGGGCCGGCGCTGACCGTCAGGCGCACCGCTGCCGCCTCGGCGCTGGCGTCCTCCTACCTCTCCCGGCCCGAATCGTCCCGCCTGCTGGTCGTCGGCACGGGCGCGCTGGCGCCCGAGCTGGCGCTCGCCCACAGCGCCGTCCGGCCCATTGCCGAAATCGAGATCTGGGGCCGGTCGCCGGAGAAGGCGCGCGCCGTCGCGGAGCGGCTGAAATCTTCGGGCGCCTCCGTCACCGTGTCTGACGATCTCGAAGCGGCGGTTGGCCGGGCCGACATCGTCACCTGCGCAACCATGGCGCGGGAGCCGCTGATCCGGGGCGGCTGGCTGAATGAAGGGGCGCATCTGGACCTTGTCGGCGGCTTCACCCCCGCGATGCGGGAGGCGGACGACGACGCGATCGGGCGCGCCACAATCTTCGTCGACACGCGCGAGGGCGCCACGAAGGAAGCCGGCGACATCGTCCAGCCGCTGGAGAGCGGAATCCTGACGAAGGAGTCCATCGCCGGCGACCTGTTCGACCTCGCCCACGGCCGCGCCGGGGGCCGGAAGGACGATCGGGAGATCACCTTCTTCAAGTCGGTCGGCACGGCACTGGAGGATCTGGCGGCCGCCCAGCTTGTCCACGAGAAGGACGGGGAGAAGGGAGACCGCCCGTGACCCTCTCCCTCGCCGGCCTGAATCCCGCCGCGCCGGCCGATCTCCGCGCCTGGCTGATGGAAACGGCGATGCCCTTCTGGGCGGAAGCCGGGATCGACCGCGCCCATGGCGGCTTCATCGAACGGCTGAACCCGGACCGGACGCAATCCGACGACGATTACAAGCGCATCCGCGTGCAGGGCCGGCAGATCTATGTCTTCGCCCACGCCCATATGATGGATGCGCCGGTCCCCGCCCTTGAGGTCGCGCGCGAAGGCTTCAGCTTCCTGGTCGATCGCGGCTGGGACCGGAATCGGGGCGGCTTTTATGGCCGGCTGAGCCGCGCCGGCGAACCGCTCGACCCGATCAAGGATTTCTACGACCACGCCTTCATCCTGCACGGCTTCGCCTGGCTCCACCGCGCCGGCGGCGACGGCGATGCGCTCGACTGGGCGCACCGCACGATGGGCTATATCGACGATGCGATGGCGGAGCCGCGCTGGCGCGGCTATCGCGAACATGCGACCGGGGACGCGGCGGACGTGCCGACCCCGCGCCGCCAGAACCCGCACATGCACCTGCTGGAAGCGGTGATGGCGATGTTCGAGGCGACCGGGGATAGCGCCTGGCTGGACCGCGCCGACCGGATCGTCGCCCTGCTGGAACGGCATTTCTTCGATCCCGATACCGGCACGCTGGGCGAATATTTCACCACGGACTGGAAGCCGGCGCCCGGCGGCAAGGGCGCGATCGTGGAGCCGGGCCATCATTTCGAATGGGTCTGGCTGCTCCACCGCTTCGCCGCCCTTTCCGGCGATGACCGCGCGCTGCCGATCGCCGAGGCGCTGCACGCCTTCGCGCTCGCCCATGGCGTGGATGGGGAGCCCGGCATGGTCCCGGCGGCTTTCGACGAGGTCGACCGGACGGGCGCGATCCTCGCCGGCAGCAAGCGCCTCTGGCCGCAGTCGGAGGCGGTGAAGGCCTTCCTCGCCCGCTTCGAACGCACCGGCGACCCGGCCGACCGCGACGCCGCGCTCGGCCATCTGGCGATGATGTTCGGCCCCTACCTCGCCGCCAATCACGGCGTCTGGCGGGACCAGCTTTCGCGTGACGGCAAGGAGATATCGGATTATATTCCTTCCAGCACGCTCTACCACCTCTATCTCTGCATCGCCGAGACCCTGCGGGTCCTGGACCGATGACCCTCTCCACGAATCGTCATGCTGGACCTGATCCAGCATCCATGCGTCGTTCGCGACCGGCACGGGCGGCGCTTCGCCTTCACCGGCGGTACGGCGTCGCCGGCCCATGGATTCCCGATCAAGTCGGGAATGACCAAAAAGGGAAGAACCCCGCCCATCAGCCCCCCGGAATGACGGCAAATGATGACGAATGATGACAAATGATGACACGCGGCAAACCCTGACCCGTTCCCGGAAGGCATAGAGGACCATCATGCGCGTTACCGTCATCGGCGCGGGAATCATCGGGCTGTCGACCGCCTGGGCGCTCGCCCGGCGCGGCCATTCCGTGACCGTGCTGGAGCAGTACGGAATCCCGAACCCCCTCGGCTCGTCGGTCGATCAGCACCGGCTGATCCGCTACGCCTATGGCGGCATGGCCGGCTACGCCGCCATGGTCGGGCCGGCCTACGCCGCCTGGGACCGGCTGTGGGGCAATCTCGGCCGGACGCATTATGTCGAGACCGGCACGCTCGCCATCGGCGGCGGGGACCATGAATGGCTGACGCAATCCGCCGCCACGCTGGAGGCGGCGGGCGTCGATATCGGCTGGCTGTCGATGGCGGAGCTTGAACGGCGCTTCCCGCTGCTGCGCTCCGACGGGCTGGAGCGCGCCTTCCATCTGCCGACCGGCGGCGTGCTGCTGGCCGACCGGATCGTGGAGGGGCTGGCCGGCCATCTCCGCCGGCTAGGGGTCGAGATCAGGACCGAGGCTCGTGTGACGGCGGTCGATCCCGATCGCGCCGTCGCGACGCTGGCAGACGGAACGACGGTCGAGGCCGACCGTATCATCGTCGCCGCCGGCCCCTGGGTCACGACCCTGCGGCCGGAGCTGGCGGTGCGGGTCACGCCCTCCCGGCAGGTGATCTGCTATCTCGCGCCGCCGGCGGAACAGGCCGCCGCCTGGGCCGCCATGCCGATGGTGCTGGACATCGATCCGAATCGCGGCTTCTACACCGTCCCGCCGGTGGCGGGGACCGGCATGAAGGTCGGCGACCACAGTTTCAGCCTGACCGGCCATCCCGATCGCGACCGGGAGGCGGCGTCTGACGAAGCCGACGCGCTGCTGGATGCCTGCCGCAACCGCTTCGCGGATTTCGCCGGCTTCGAAATCGACCGGCTGAAGACCTGCTTCTACACGGTGGAGAAGGAGGAGAAGTTCGTGGTGGAGCCGCTGGGCGACCGGGGCTGGGCGATGACCGGCTTCTCCGGCCACGGCTTCAAGTTCGGCCCGCTGCTGGGTGAGAGCATGGCCGAGACGCTGGAGGGCGCGCGCGACCCCGCCGCCTTCACCCGCTGGGCGGCGGGGGAAGCCGCCTGATGCGGATCGCCATCGTCGGCGGCGGCATCGTCGGCCTCGCCACCGCCTGGTCGCTGGCGCGCGACGGCCACGATGTCAGCATCTTCGACCAGGGGCCGATCCCGAACCCGGCCGGTGCGTCCTGGGACGAACACCGGCTGATCCGCCACCATTATCCGGACCGTCCGCTCCACGCCCGCATGGTCGGCGACGCCTATCGGGCATGGAACGCCCTCTGGGCCGATCTGGGCGAGGTGCATTATTTCGAGACCGGCGCGCTCGGGCTCTCCCGCTCAGGAGGCGACTGGACAGGCCGCGCGCGCGAGGCGGTCGAAGCCGAAGGGCTGGACCATGAGATTCTGCCGCCGGCGGCGCTGGCGGAGCGCTACCCCTTCCTGACGCTGGACGGCGTCCGCTGGGGCCTCTTCATGCAGCGCGGCGGGATATTGCTGGCCGACCGCATCATCGCCGGCCTTGCCGATCATCTGCGGCAGCGCGGCGTCCATTTGTTCGAGCATACGCCGGTCGCGGAGGTCGATCTGGAGCGTGGAGCGCTGCGCCTCGTCTCCGGCGTGGAAAGCGCCGCCGACGCGATCGTCCTGGCGACCGGCGCCTGGACGCCCCGGCTGCTGCCGTCGGAACGGGATCGGCTGCGGTCCCATCGCGTGCTGGTCGTCTATGCCGAACCGCCGGCGGAGTATGCCGAAGCATGGGCGTCCGCCCCCGCGATGGTCGATTACGGGTATCCCGACGATCACTGGTCCGCGCCGCCGGCCGCCGGAACGCGGCTGAAGCTCGCTGTCGCCGGCCATGGCCGGCCCGGCGACCCCGACGACGGCCGCGATATCCTCCCCGGCGAGGCCGAGGAGATGCTGGGCCTCTACCGGCCGGTGCTGAAGGATGTCGACCGGTACAAGGTGCTGGAGGCCCGAACCTGCTGCTACACCTATGCGCCGGAGGAACGGTTCGTGGTGGAAAAGCGGGGCAAGGGCTGGCTGGTCAGCGCCTGCTCCGGCCATGGCTTCAAGTTCGGCGCCCTGATGGGCCAGCGCGTCGCCGCCGGCATCACCGGCGCCATCGCCCCCGACGCGCTGGCGAAATGGGCGGCGGCGCGGTAAGAGAACTGAAAATACCAAATGCCCCCTCACCCAACCCTCTCCCACAAGGGGAGAGAGCTACCAACTTCACCCTCTCCCCTTGTGGGAGAGGGAGGGACCCGACCGCGCAGCGGGCGGGAGGGTGAGGGGTCCCAAGTCAACCGGAAGACCCGCCCATGACCGCCTCCCCAATCTTCTGCGCCGTCGACACGCCCACGATCGACGCCGCGCGCTCCCTCGCCTCGCGGCTGACGGGGCTGGTCGGCGGGCTGAAGCTGGGGCTGGAATTCTTCCTGGCGAACGGGCCGGACGGCTATCGCGCACTGGCCGGGCAAGACCTGCCGATCTTCCTCGATCTCAAGCTGCACGACATCCCCAACACCGTGGCGGGCGCGGTCCGTTCGGTGACGGCGCTGAATCCCGCCTTCGTCACCATCCACGCCTCGGGCGGGCCGGCGATGATGAAGGCGGCGGCCGAGGCGGCGCGGGAGACTGCCGATAAGCTGGGCGCGCCACGTCCGCGCCTGCTGGGCGTCACGGTGATGACCAGCCTCGATTCGGGCGATCTGGGCGCGGTCGGGCAGGATCCGGACATGGCCGCCCAGGTCGACCGGCTGGCCGAGCTATCGCGGGAATCCGGGTTGGACGGAATCGTCTGCTCGCCCCATGAGATCGAACGGCTGCGCCGCCGCATCGGCGAAGGCTTCACCCTCATGGTCCCCGGCATCCGGCCCCGCTGGGCAGCCGCCAACGACCAGAAGCGGGTGCTGACCCCGTCCGAGGCGATGGCGCTGGGCGCCGACCATCTGGTCATCGGCCGGCCCATCACCGCCGCGACCGACCCGGCCGAAGCCGCAAGGCGCATTGCGGATGAGCTTTCCGAGTCCCATTCTTGAGTCCATGAAACTCCAGGTGAAGATCTGCGGCGTCCGGACGCCCGAAGCGATCGCCGCTTCCGTCCAGGGCGGCGCGCGCTATGTCGGGTTTGTCTTCTACGCCCGCAGCCCGCGATCCATCGAACCGAACCTCGCCGCCGAGCTGGCCCGGACGGTGCCGACGGGAATCCGCACGGTCGGGCTGTTCGTGGACCCGGACGACGCGTTCCTGGAGAACGTGCTGGGCCGCGTGCCGCTGGATATGATCCAGCTCCACGGGTCGGAGACGCCGGACAGGGTGGCGGAGATCCGGCAGGATTTCCCCGCTGCGGTTATGAAGGCCGTGAAGATCGGCGCGCCGGAGGATCTGAAGACGGCCAAATCCTATGACGGGATCGTCGACCGGCTGCTGTTTGATGCCAAGCCACCCGCCAACGTCGCGGCGCTGCCCGGCGGCAACGGCGTTCCGTTCGACTGGTCGCTGCTGGCCGGCCGCGAATGGCTGTCCCCCTGGATGCTCTCGGGCGGCCTCACCCCCGGCAACCTGGCCGAAGCGGTCGCCGTCACCGGCGCGCCGGCCGTCGACGTCTCCTCCGGCGTCGAAGACCGCCCGGGCCACAAGGACCCGGCGCTGATCGCCTCCTTCCTCGCCGCCGCCGCCCGGCTGGAGGCGGAACGGGTCGACTGATTCCGAAACCATCGCCGCACCCCGAAAATCGAGGGGCAGGCTTGCGAAGCGTCATGTTGGCAGGGTCGAGGCTTGCCGCTATGGTGCGCGACTTCGCCCGCGCCGGCCGCCGCCGTCCGCGAGACAGGTTCGGCCCCGAGGAGTCCCTCGCCCAGCGATGACACAGCCTGCAACCACCCCGAACACCTATCGCGCCGGCCCTGACGAAAGCGGTCATTTCGGAATTCATGGCGGCCGGTTCGTCGCCGAGACGCTGATGCCGCTGATCCTGGAGGTGGAGAAGGCCTATGCCCGCGCCAAGGACGACCCGGCCTTCAAGGCTGAGTTCAGGCATTACCTGACCCATTATGTCGGCCGGCCGAGCCCGCTTTATTTCGCCGAGAGGCTGACCGCCCATTTCGGCGGCGCGAAGGTCTACTTCAAGCGCGACGAGCTAAACCACACCGGCGCGCACAAGATCAACAATTGCGTCGGCCAGATCCTGTTGGCCCGGCAGATGGGCAAAAAGCGGATCATCGCGGAGACGGGTGCCGGCCAGCACGGGGTCGCGACGGCCACCGTCTGCGCCCTCTTCGACCTGCCCTGCACCGTCTATATGGGCGAGACGGATATCGAGCGGCAGAAACCCAACGTCTTCCGGATGAAGCTGCTGGGCGCGGAGATCGTCCCCGTCAAATCCGGCAGCCGGACGCTGAAGGACGCGATGAACGAGGCGCTGCGCGACTGGGTGACCAACGTCGCGGATACCTACTACCTGATCGGCACCGCCGCCGGGCCGCACCCCTACCCGATGATGGTGCGCGACTTCCAGTCGGTGATCGGGCAGGAACTGCGCGACCAGATCATCGACGCCGAGGCCCGGCTGCCGGATACGCTGGTGGCCTGCATCGGCGGCGGGTCGAACGCGATCGGCCTGTTCCACCCGTTCCTGGACGACCGGGAGGTGGCGATGCACGCCGTGGAAGCCGCCGGCCACGGGATCGAGACGGGGAAGCACGCGGCGTCGCTGACCGGCGGCCGGCCCGGCGTGCTTCACGGCAACCGCACCTATCTCCTCCAGGACGAGGACGGGCAGATCGCCGAGGCCCATTCCATCTCTGCCGGACTGGATTATCCGGGCATCGGGCCGGAACATTCCTGGCTGCACGATATCGGCCGCGTCCAGTATGTCTCCGCGACGGATAAGGAGGCGCTGAAGGCCTTCCAGCTCTGCGCCAGGATGGAAGGCATCCTGCCGGCGCTGGAGCCGTCCCACGCGCTGGCCCATGTCGCGCGCATCGCCCCCACCCTGCCGAAGGACCATATCATCGTCATGAATCTCTGCGGCCGGGGCGACAAGGACATCTTCACCGTGGCCGACGCTCTGGGAACGACGCTGTGAGCGACGCCAAGCCGAGCCAGCGCCTGGAACGCCGTTTCGCCGCCCTGAAGGCGGAAGGGCGCGCCGGCCTCGTCACCTTCATCACCGCCGGCGATCCCGACCTGGAGACCGGCTACGAGATCCTGAAGGGCCTCCCCGACGCCGGCGCGGACGTGATCGAACTGGGGATCGCCTTCACCGATCCCATGGCCGACGGCCCGGCGATCCAGGCCGCCGGCCTGCGCGCGCTCAAGGCCGGCATCACCCTGCGGAAGACGCTGGGCCTCGTTGAGAAGTTCCGCAAGCAGGACGGCGACACGCCGATCATCCTGATGGGCTATTTCAACAACATCTACGCCTATGGCGTCGATTCCTTCCTGGCCGACGCGGTCGCGGCCGGGGTCGACGGGCTGATCATCGTCGACCTGCCGCCGGAAGAGGATGAGGAACTGTGCCTGCCGGCGCTGAAGGCCGGGCTCAACTTCATCCGGCTGGCGACGCCGACCACGGATGACGCCCGCCTGCCGGCCGTGCTCGCCAACACCAGCGGGTTCGTCTATTACGTCTCCATCACCGGCATCACCGGCGCGGGATCGGCCCAGTCGACCGATGTCGAGGCGGCGGTGGCGCGTTTGAGGCGGCATACCGACCTGCCGATCGCGGTCGGCTTCGGGATCAAGACCCGCGATCAGGCGGCGGAGATTGCCCGTGCGGCCGACGCCGCCGTGGTCGGTTCGGCCATCGTCAGCCGAATCGCCGGAAACCTGTCGGGGAACGGGGCGGCGAACCCCGGCCTCGTCGATGACGTTCTAAGCATGGTGCGCGACCTCGCCGATGGCGTGCGCGACGCGCGCCGCTAGGGTACGAGGGAGATACAGATCCGATGAACTGGCTGACAAATTTCGTTCGCCCGAAGATCCGCGCGCTGGTCGCCAAGCCGGAGACGCCGGACAATCTCTGGCACAAATGCCCCAATTGCGAGGCGATGATCTTCCACCGTGACCTGGAGGCGAACCTCAACGTCTGCCAGCATTGCGGCCACCATATGCGCGTCGCGCCGGACAAGCGGCTGCCGATGCTGTTCGACGAAGGCGAGTACAAGACGATCGAACTGCCGAAGGTGACGGTCGATCCGCTGAAGTTCCGCGACAGCAAGCGCTACACCGACCGGCTGCGCGAAGCCCAATCCAAATCCGGCCGCAACGACGCCGTCGTGGTCGCCCATGGTGAGATGGGCGGCATGAACGTCGTCGTCGCCGCGTTCGATTTCGGCTTCATGGGCGGATCGATGGGCATGGCGGTGGGCGACGCCCTGCTGGCGGCCGCCCGGCTGGCCGTGCTGCAGCAGGCGCCGCTGATCGTCATCCCCGCCTCCGGCGGCGCGCGGATGCAGGAAGGCATCCTCAGCCTGATGCAGATGCCCCGCACCACCATCGCGGTGGACATGGTCAAGGAGGCGGGCCTGCCCTACATCGTTGTCCTGACCGATCCGACGACCGGCGGCGTCACCGCCTCCTTCGCGATGCTGGGCGATATCCATGTCGCTGAGAAGGGCGCGCTGATCGGTTTCGCCGGGGCCAAGGTGATCGAAGGTACGATCCGCGAGACCCTGCCCGAGGGCTTCCAGCGGGCGGAATACCTGATGGACCATGGCATGGTCGACATCGTCGTCCACCGGAAGGACCTGCGCGGCACGCTGATCCGCGTGCTGGACCTCCTGCGCCGCCCGATGCCGGCGGCCGAGGTGGTCGATCTGCATGAGGACGAGGAGCCATCGAAGGAACCGGTGGCATCAAAAGAACCGGTGACGTCGAAAGCCAGGGGCAATGGCGAATCGGCCGACCTCCGCGCCGCCGACTGACGCCGAGGCCGCCCTCCGGCGGCTGAAGGGCCTGCATCCGTCGACCATCGATCTCGGTCTGGACCGCGTCCACCGGCTGCTGTCGGCGCTGGGCGATCCGCACCGCCGGCTGCCCCGCGCAATCCATGTCGCCGGGACGAACGGTAAGGGATCCACCGTCGCCTTCCTCCGCGCCTTCCTGGAAGCCGCCGGATACCGGGTCAACGCCTATACTTCCCCCCACCTTATCCGCTTCAACGAACGCATCAGGCTGGCCGGCCAGCCGATCGATGACCGGGTGCTGGTCGAGTCGATCGGCCGGGTCGAGGCGGCGAACGAAGGTCAGCCGATCACCTTCTTCGAAGCGACGACCGCCGCCGCCTTCCTCGCGATGGCGGAGAGTGCCGCCGACGTGACGCTGCTGGAGACCGGGCTGGGCGGCAGGCTGGACGCCACCAACGTCCTCGACAGGCCGGCCGTAACCATCATCACGCCGGTCGGCATGGACCATATGGCCTGGCTGGGCGACAGCCTGGCGCTGATCGCGGCGGAGAAGGCGGGAATCCTGAAGCCCGGCGTTCCGGCGATCATCGCGCCGCAACCGGCCGAAGCGGAAAAGGCGCTGCTGGAGAAGGCGGCCGCCATCGGCGCGTCGATCGACCGGGACTGGCGGGTGGAAGCGACGATTGAGGGCTTCCGCTTCCTCTCTTCGGCCCGGTCGCTGGATCTGCCGCCGCCGGCGCTCGCCGGCGACCATCAGTTGAACAATGCCGGCGCGGCGCTGGCGGCTCTCGCCCACCTGTTCGATATCGAAGTCCCGGACGAGGCGATTCGGACAGGACTCAGGCAGGTCGAATGGCCGGGCCGGCTGGAGCGGATCGGATCGGGAGCGCTGTTCGACCGGCTGCCGGCGGGGAGCGAGCTGTGGTTCGACGCCGCCCATAATCCGGAGGGCGGGCTCCAACTCGGCCGTTTCCTCCGCACCCTGCCCCGGCGTCCGACGGTTCTGGTGACGGGCATGTACTACGACAAGCGGGTGGAAGGATTCCTCGCCCCCCTGGCGTCGCTGGTCGACCGGATGGTCGCTGTGGAGTTCGAGGGCGAGCAGCCCTGCCTGCCGGCGTCGCGGCTGGTCGAGGCGGGGGCGACACTGGGCATCCCGGCCGTCGATGGCGGCGCGCTGGAGCGAGCCTTTGAGGACCTGTCCGACAGCGCGCCGGCACGAATCATCGTCTCCGGCTCCATCGCGCTCGTCGGCCGCGCGCTCGCCGCCAACGCCCGATGACCGATTACCAATCCTGTCTGGACGCCATCTTCGAAAGCTTCCTTGGCAGCCGCCCCGCGCGTCTGGGCCGGCACGACCGGGACATCCGCGACCCCCGGGCGATCCTAGACATCGCCGCGCGCCACGACCTGCTGTCTCCTCCGGAAAGGACGGTGAAGATCACCGGCAGCAAGGGCAAGGGCACCACCGCCCGGCTGGCGGCAAGCTGGCTGGGCGCGCAGGGGGTGGGGCCCGTCGGCCTCTTCATCTCTCCCAACGAGATCGACCAGGCCGACCGCATCCGGATCGACGGGGAGCCGATCGGACATGCCGACTTCGTCCGGCTCTACCGGCGGTTCGAGCCGGAGCTGGCAGATCTCGGCAAGGCGTTCGGCCCCGCCCGGTATCTGTCGCCCTTTGGCATCTTCCTGCTGATCGCGCTGGCCTGGTTCAAGGAGCGCGAAATCCGATACTTCGTGCTGGAGGCGGGCCGGGGCGCGGCATTCGACGAGGTCGGGCGGCTGCCGGCGCATCTGGCGGTCGTCACCTCGCTCTTCACCGACCATGCCGACCAGATCGGCCCGACCCTGGGCGACATCGCGCGGAACAAGATGGCGATCGCCGAAGGCACGCGTCGGACGATCCTTGGGCCGGACGTACCGGGGATTCTGCGCGACAATGGCATCGCGGAGCCGCCCGATGCCAAAATCGTCGCGCCGCCTCCCGCGACAGGTGAGCTTCCGCGCTGGGTGGCGCTCGACCTCGCCATCGCCCGGATGGCGGGGCGCACGCTCATCGGGTGGAACGGCGACAGCGAACGGCGGTCCGACTGCCCGGTCGTCACGGGCTCCTTCGGCCGGCTTTCCTGGCGAAGCGTGCCGCTGACCTATGACGGGTCGATCCGGTTCCAGGATTTCGACCGCGACGGCTTCGAGGCCTTCGTCCGCCACCATCCCTCGACCCTGGTCGTCCATTCCTGGTCGGACCAGAAGGACGGCGCGCCTTTCCTGGCCTGGTTCCGGGAAAAGGGCGTGGCGACGCGGGCCGTGGCGCTCTCCAACCTCGACATGCACACCTATCGTTCGTCCGGCGATGAAGCGGCCACGGTCGATTTCACCGACAGCACCGCGCTCGGCGCGGTCTTCGATGCTTTCGTCGACGAACTCCGTCCGGACGGAATTTATGCGCTGGGCATCCAGCCGTTCCTCCGGTTGCTGAAGCAGGCGGCTGGACGCCTTTAGGGGTTTTGTCACAAAAGTCTGATACCGTCCCGCCCGTCGCCGAACGTGCTCCAGGATGGACTCCTTGCCCGACACCAACCTTCCCGACGCGATTGCCGAGGATCTGACCGCGGGCGACCTGCTGCTGCCGGCGGAAACCATAGGGATCGACACGTCCTGCGGAAGGGCGTTCGAAATTCTGGTCGACCATCCCGAATGGCCCAACGTGGTCGCGGTCGACGATGGCGGCGCGGTGGCCGGCCTGATCGACCGGGTGACGCTGTTCACGACCTTCGCCCAGACGCTGCTGCGCGACCTCTACGAAAAGCGCCCGATCTCCCGGCTGATGGACCGTTCGCCCCTGATCATCGACCGGCGGACCGACCTCAACACGATCAGCCGGCGCATCAGGCTGGAGAAGCCGGAAGCCCTTTCCCAGGGATTCGTGATCGTCGACAGGGGCCGCTATCTGGGGATCGGCACGTCGCTCCAGCTCATGACGCTGGTCGCGGAGCAGGCGTCCCGCCGGTCCGCGGCGCTGGAGGAGGCTCGTCACGCGGCGGAAGCGGCCAACCGCGCCAAATCGGCCTTTCTGGCCAATCTGAGCCATGAGCTGAGGACGCCGCTCAATGCGGTGATCGGCTTTTCCGAAGTGCTGGAGGGCCAGTATATGGGCCCCCTCGGCCACCCGCGCTATCAGGAGTATGTCGGCGACATCCGGTCGAGCGGCCAGCACCTGCTCAACCTGATCAACGACCTTCTCGACCTCGCCAAGGCGGAGGCCGACAAGCTGGTCCTGGAGGAACAGGCGGTCGATCTGAGAGAGATCGCCCGATCCTGCCTGCGGCTAATGAACGATCAAGCGATCCGCCAGAAAGTCGCGCTGGAGGCAGCCATTCCGCCCGTCCTGCCGTCGCTTGTCGCCGACCCGGGAAAGCTGAAGCAGATGATCCTCAACCTCCTGTCAAATGCCGTGAAGTTCACCCCGCCGGAGGGCCGCGTCCAGCTTTCCATAGCCTCGGAAGGCGACGGCATGTCCGTCATCCGTGTCCGGGACACCGGGATCGGCATGACGGAAGATGAACAGAACAACGCGATGCTGCCCTTCACCCAGATCGACAATGCCCTGTCGCGCAATCACAAGGGAACCGGCCTCGGCCTGCCGCTGACCCGGCGGCTGGCCGAGCTTCATGGCGGCCGGCTGGAGATCGACAGCGCGCCCGGCGAAGGGACCGTCGTCACCCTGCGGCTGCCGGCCGACCGGCTGGGGGCGGAGCGGGCGATGATGCGAGCGGCGTCCTGACGACAGGGAACCAGCGCCCCTCCCTTCTATTGGAGACGAAAGGCCGGCTGGCCGGCTCACGTTTCCCGAGGGAGCAGACGCCATGTTCTATCACGTCAAGGAATTGCAGTTTAATGCGCGGGTCTCGCGGCCCGACCCCCGCTTCGCGACATTGCTGCTTGAGCAGTTCGGCGGCGGCAATGGCGAGTTGAAGGCCGCGATGCAGTATTTCACCCAGGCCTTCGCCGCGCGGAAGCCCTATCCGGAGAAGTACGATCTTCTCATGGATATCGCGACCGAGGAGTTCAGCCATCTTGAGATCGTCGGTGCGACGATCACCATGCTGCTGGACGGCATCAACGGCGAGTTGAAGGATGCGGCCGAGGCCAATCCGATCACCGGCCTGAACGGCAAGGGCGCCAAGGAAGGGCTGATCCAGGAGGCGCTGAGCAACCCTCAGTTCCTGGTCCTCTCCGGCGGCGGGCCGGTCGTGACCAACAGCCAAGGCTCCCCCTGGTCCGGCTCCTATGTCGACGCCAACGGCGACCTGTCGGTCGACCTGCGCTCCAACATCGCGGCGGAGAGCCGTGCGAAGATCGTCTACGAATATCTGATGAAGTTCACCGACGATCCCTACGTCCACGACACGCTGCGCTTCCTGATGACGCGGGAGATTGCGCACTTCAAGATGTTCTCCGCCGCGCTGGACACGATCCAGCCGAACTTCCCGCCGGGCATCCTCCAGGGCGACCCACGCTACACCCACACCTACTTCAACATGTCCAACGGCGTCGACGCCCGGGGGCCGTGGAACGAGGGCCAGGGTCCGTGGGACGATGGCGAGAAGTGGGAATATGTCCAGGACCCCATCCGCCATGTCGTCGACACGATGGGTGAGGTCGACCACAAGCCCGACGGCGTGAAGCAGAGCCAGGCCGATGTGGACAAGAAGGACAAGGCGCTGTCGCGCGAACGCAGCACCGAGGTCAAGAAGGCGTCCTCCAGCAAGGACGGAAGCCAGTGGTCTTCCTATCCGCAGACGAAGCTGACCAGCCCCATGGCCATCGAGCAGCGCCAGAAGTGAGCACGACATCGACCCTTGAAAGACCGACCGCCGTCGCGGAAGCCTCCGGTCCCGCGGCGGTGGAAATTACCTACTTCACCGATCCGCTCTGTTGCTGGTCATGGGCGATGGAGCCGCAATGGCGGCTCCTTCGCTACGCCTTCACGGGCCGCCTCTCCTGGCGCATGCGCATGGGCGGAATGATCGCCGGCTGGGGCAGCTATGACGACCCGCTGAACTCCGTGCACCGGCCGGGCCAGATGGGCCCGCTCTGGATGGCGGCGGAACAGGAGTCCGGAATGCCCATGGATACCGGGCTGTGGGTCGAGGACCCGCCCGATTCATCCTGGCCCGCCTGCGAGGCGTTCAAGGCCGCCGAGACACAGTCCCCCCATCTCGGCTCCCGCTATCTGCGCAGGCTGTGGGAGGCGGCGATGACCGGACGGCAGAATATCGCCCGGCGCTCCGTCCTGCTGGACATCGCCTCCGGGGAAGCGGCCGGCGGGCTGGACGTCGCGCGCTTCGAAGCCGATCTCGACGGCGGTGCGGCGCGGAAGGCGTTCCATGAGGATCTTAAGGAAGCGCGGTATCTGGAGATCGGCCGGTTCCCGACGCTCATCCTGCGGGGGCCGGGCGGCGGCCGAAGGGTCCTGACGGGCTGGCGGCCCTATGACGCGCTGGAGGCCGCGATCCTGGCGCTGGCGCCTGAGCTGGGACCGGGAAACCATCCGGCGGACCCCGAACGATATGCCGCCTGCTGGCCCTCCATCACCCGGCGGGAGATGAAGGAAGCCTTTCCAAAGGAAACGGCCCCCGCCGGATGACGGGGGCCGCGCAGGTTGGAATATGCCCGGAGGCGGTCAGATGTTCGATTCGACCCACTGATAGAGGGCGCTCTTCGGCAGGGCGCCGATCTTGGTGGCGGCGACCTGCCCATCCTTGAACATCATCAGCGTCGGGATGCCGCGCACGCCGTATTTCGAGGGCGTGCCTGGATTATCGTCGATATTGATCTTCGCGACGGTCACCTTGCCGTTCAGTTCGGTCGCCAGATCCTCCAGCGCCGGGGCGATCATTTTGCAGGGGCCGCACCATTCGGCCCAGAAATCCACCAGGACAGGCCCGTCGGCCTTCAGAACGTCGCTGTCGAAGCTGCTGTCCGTGACGGCTTTGGTGATGTTCATTCTCCAAATTCCTTTCTTCCAGGGAACGCGGCCAAACCGCGCCGCCATGGTGAGAACGCGTGCCCTAAATTAGGTGGCGGCCCCTTGGCCGGTCAAGGTGCGTGGGGATCGAGCCTGCCCGGCGTCAGGCGCATCAGCCTGGGGCCATCGGTCCACAGCAGCGCGCATTCCACGGTCCGGCCGGGATAGATCAGTTGCAGGGCGGATCTGTAGATCGCCATCTGGCGAAGATAGGCGACCGGCACCACCTCCTCCGCCTGCGGCGGCGGGCGGTTGGTCTTGTAGTCGACGATCATGATTTCCGTCGGCGTCACCACCAGCCGGTCGATCTGGCCGGAGATCGTGCGGCTCCCGACCGTGCCCACCACCGGAATCTCCGCCCGGCTGCCCGGGCCGAACAGCGCGCCGAAGGCGGGATCGCGCAGGATCGCTAGAATCTCCGCCGCGATCGCCTGCCTTGCCGCCTCCGGAAGGTCGGATGCCTGCCGGCCTAGATAGCGCGCCGCGGCGGCGTCCCATCCTTCGGGGTCCAGATCGGGCAGCACCTGCAGCAGCGCATGCACCAGCCGGCCGCGCCGAAAGCGAACGCCGTCGTCCGCCGCCGCAAGCGGCGACCGCGCGGCCGGGTCGGAATCGTCGGGCCGTGAGGGCGTCAGCGGGGCCGTCGGCTCCGGCTCGACGGGCGGCGGCCGGCGCAGCCAGTCCGGCGGCGACGCCTCCGGCCGCGCCCTCTCGATCATCGCCGACCCCTCCGCCGGAGGCCTCGTCTGCGGAACGACATGGCGAAGCGCCGGCCCGGCCAGCCCTTCGATCTCCACCGCCTCCACACCCTCCATGGCCGCGATGCCGGCGGCGCACAGGGCATGCCAGCTTCCGTCCGCCACCCCCCGGCTTCCGTGATGGCCGCAGATATAGAGCCGGTCCTCCGCCCGGGTCAGGGCGACATAGAGCAGCCGCCTGTATTCCTGGTCCCGCCGCCGGTTCGCGCGGGTGCGCGCGGCACTGGTCAGGCTGTCCTCGTTCTCCCGCCGGCCCGCCCATAGCGGCGCTTCCATCCCGTCATCGGGCCACAGGATCGCGGGGCTCTTGTCGGGGACCGAGGTTGTGTCCGGCAGGAAGACGATCGGCGCCTGAAGCCCCTTCGATCCATGCACGGTCATGATACGGACCTGGTCGTGCCCGGCGGAGTCAAGCTCCCGCTTCACCTGCGATTCGCCCGCCCGCACCCAGTGGAGGAACCGCTGGAGGGAAGGCGGGTACTGCTGCTCGAACGCCAGGGTCAGGCTGAGGAACTCCTCTAGCGGGTCTTCGGCGTCGAAGCCGAGGCGGCCCAGCATCGCCCGTCGTCCGCTGCCCGCATCCGCCGGGCAGGGCCGGACCAGCAGCCCGGCGAACAGCTCGTGAGGCGCGACGAAATCGGCCTGGGCCAGCAGGCCGGCCAGCCAGCCGCGCACGGGACGCACGCTATCGTCTGCCGCGGCCCGCGCCGACAAGGCCACCCACAGCGTTCCCTCCCGTTCGTAGGCGATGTCGAACAGCTTCTCGTCGTCCCAGCCGACGAGCGGTCCCTTCAGCACCGTAGCGAGGATCAAATCATCGTCCGGCAGCAGCAGGAAATCGGCGAGCGCCAGCAGGTCCATCACCGCGAGCTGGCGCGTCAGCACCATCCGGTCGAGGCCGGCCACCGGGATGCGCCGTTCCTTCAACGTCCGCACCAGTTCGGCGAAGAAGCGGTTGCGGGTGCGCACCAGCACCATGATGTCGCCCGGCATCACCGGACGGCCCTTCGATTCCAGCACCTCCCCGTCATCCAGCCAGCGCCGGATGGTGCCGGCGATATGCCGAGCCAACCGGGCGGCCGGATCCTCCAGCGTCTCCTGCCGCGTCGGCGGCGACCATGCCTGCTCGTCGCCCGTTTCCGGCGGCGCGATCGACGGCCACAGCTCGACTAGCCCGCCATCGCCCATCCGGAAGGGCCTGTGGGCGATTATTTCTGCCGGATCGGTTCCGACGCCGTCCCTTGCCGCCTCCTGCGCGAAGACGGCGTCGACGACGTCCAGTACCGCCGCCGTCGACCGGAAGGAGGTGTTGAGCGCGATCGGTCGCCAGGGATGGCTGGCGGCGGCCGCGCGATCCTGGAAATGGGCGCGCATCCGGGCGAACTCCGCCGGATCGGCGCGCTGGAAGGAGAAGATGGATTGCTTGTCGTCGCCGACCACGAACAGTGTCCGGTCGCCGTCGCGGACACCCGCCCCCGCAAAGAACTCCTCCACCAGCGCCGCCACCACCTGCCACTGGTCGGGGTTGGTGTCCTGCGCCTCGTCGATCAGGATATGATCGATGCCGCCATCCAGCTTGAACAGCACCCAGGCGACGCCCGGATCGTGCAGCAGGCGCGCTGTCGTCAGGATCAGATCATCGAAATCCAGAAGCGCCTCGCGCTCCTTCCGTGCGCGGTACTCCTCGACCATGGCGTGGCCGATGGTCAGCAGCGCCGAGGTGTTCGCGGCCACCATCGCCGCCTTCCGACGATCGGCCACCCGAAGCAGCCGTTCCTGCTCCGCCGCCAGGACCTCCGGCACGTCCGGCGCGGCCGCCGCGGGCTTCGCCGTGATCAGCTTCGCGCGGGGATCGCCATCCTTCTTGAGATAGGCGTCGAGATATCTCTCGAACGATTCGGATCTTCCCGCCGGATCGGCCAGCCAGGCGCCGATTGTTTCACCGCGTTGAACATCGGTCGACAATCCTGTCGCCAGCACCTCCGTCGCGCGCTTCAGGCCAGCGCCATCGAAGGCCGCATCCGCGCACGCCTCTACGACGACCGCCGACTCATCCGTCCCCGGCGCAACGCCCAGATGCCCGCAGATCGCGCCGAACACCCCTGGCAGGTCGCCGAACGTCTCCACCAGACGCGCCAGCCGGCCCCGCTCCCGCGTCAGGTCTGCCATCAGGCCGGAGAAGCCATCCTCGCCCACCTGCGCCGTGACCCGGTCCAGCGCCTCGGCGATGGCGCCGTCCGGCGTCTGCAGCAATTCGTTCCTCACCGACTCCAGCCGCTCGGCCGCCGTCCGCTCGTCCATCAGCTTGAAGTGCGGCGGCAGCCCGGCCTCCAGCGGGAAGCGGCGCAGCAGGGATTGGCAGAAGGCGTGGATGGTCTGGATCTTCAACCCGCCCGGCGCGTCCAGCACATGGGCGAACAGCCGGCGGGCGCGGAGCGTCAGGTCTCGTTCCGGCCGGCCGGCCAGCAGCTTCGCCAGCGCGGCCTCCAGCGTCGCCTCGTCGGCGACGGCCCATTCGGCGAGCGTCCTGTTGACCCGGTTCGCCATCTCCGCCGCCGCAGCCTTGGTGAAGGTGAGGCAGAGGATCTTCTCCGGCGCGGTGCCGACCAGCATCAACCGCAGCACCCGGTCGGTCAGGACCTTGGTCTTGCCGGTGCCGGCGGAAGCGCCGACCCAGACCGATGCTTCCGGATCGGCCGCCCGCCGCTGCAACACGTCGGGCGTGATGTCGAGTCCGTCCGGAATCATGCCTCGCCCCCCTCCGGGCCGGAGGACCATTCCTGGACCCGGGCCAGATGCGCATAGTCGCTGAACCTCGGCGCATAGGCCGGGCGGGGGAAGGAGAGGTAGGGCGTCGCCGGATCGTCGAACCGCGCGACCAGAGCCGCGAACCCGCTCCGCGCGCCCTCGATCAGCTCCGGCAGCGGCACATCCTTCACCTTGACCTGCTTGATCTCCCCCGCCGGACGGTTGCCGGTCAGCCGCCAATGCTCCAGCCCCGCCACTTCGCCTTCCAGCGCCGCGCCGAACCCGCCTTCCCGCGCCATCGCCGCCTCCAGCGGCAGTTGAGGAGAATAGCCCTGGGCCATGTCCCCGGCGCTGGGAACCGCGCCGGTCTTGTAGTCGATGATGACCAACCCGCCATCGCCGTCCCGGTCGATCCGGTCGGCCCGCGCGGTCAGCGCGAACCGTCCGGCCGGGGCGCCGATCATCATGTTTCCCGCGATCTCGGTCGCCGCCGGGGTCAGCCCGCGATGCCGGCGCTGGATTTCCCTATCGACGAACCATTCCGCGATCCGGACGAAGCGCGGCCACCAGAAGGCGCGAACGCCCGGATAGGCGATGATCTCGCCGAAGGCCCGCTGCCCGTGATCCAGCAGTCGCGCCAGCGAATCCTCCGGCAGGTCGCCGCCGATCTCCTCCAGGAAACCGCTCAGCGCGCTATGGATGATGGTTCCGCGATCGGCCGCGCCGGGGTCCGCTTCCAGCGGATCCAGCGGCCGGAGCTTCAGGATATGGCGGGCATAGATGGCGTAGGGGTCGGTCATCCAGAGACCGATCTCGCTGACCCGGAGCTTCCGGGGACGCGCCTCGACCGGCGGCCTGGGGGAAGGCGGGGCGATGGCGGCGACCCGCTCCGGCCGGTCCAGCGCCTGCGCCCAATCCGCCCATGCAGGCGGCTCCTCCAGCCGCGCGCCGACCCGCGCCAGCACCGTGTCCAGCCGCAGCAGCCAGCGCGACGGGACCGTCGGCGCGCCCTCGACCCGCGCCGCGCGGCTCAGCACCACCTCCGGCCCGGCCAGGAGCTGCGCGAAATCATGCGCGGCGAGGCCGATCCGCCGTTCCGGCGACGGCAGGCCGAATGCCTGGCGCATCGGCCGGGACATCCACGGATCGGCGGCCGGTTCGGCGGGCCAGGTCCCTTCGTTCAGCCCCGCCAGGATCATCGTATCGGCGCATTGCAACCGCGCCTCCAGCGGCCCCCAGATGGAGAGGCGCGGGTGGCTTCCATAACGTGGCCTAACCACCCGGTCGGCCATCAGCGCCTCGAACAGGCGCGGATAATGCCGTCCCGCGATGGGCGGGAAGCCGGCGGTCGCGGCCCGTGCCTCCTCCAGGAAGGAAGCGGCGGCCTCGCCATCATCATGCCGCCACAGGATGTCCGCCCCCGGCGACCCATCCGCCGCGGCCAGCCCCTCGACGAAACCGATATGGGCGTCGATCAGGTCAGGCAGGACGGCCAAATCCGAAGTCATGAGCGACAGGAACGGAGCCGCCAGCGCGCCGACCCGCTCCAGCCATCCGGTCAGTTCCGCGCCGTGGGGAGAAGCGGCGGCCCTCAGCCCTTCGAATCCGGCGGCGGGTCTGGGCCCGCGCAAGGCGAGGAGTTCCAGCGCGCGCAGGAGCCGCCGGTCCGCCTGCCCCGCCGCCAGCGGATGCTTCAGCAGGGCCAGCAGCGACAGCGGGCCGACCTGTTCGGCCGCCAGCGAGGTCGCCAGACGCAGGAAGGCGCCGACCGCCGTTTCCGCCAGCGGGCGGCCGGCGCTGTCGTCCACCTCCACGCCCCAGCGGGCGAGGGACGACGCGACCCGTCGCGCCAGCCCCCGGTCGGGCGTCACCAGCGCCGCCGTCCGGCCGGGCGTCTCAAGCGTCTGCCGGAGGATGATGGCGATGGTCGCCGCCTCCTCGTCGGGGGCGCGGCTGTCGATCCGCTTCAGCCCCTCCAGCGCCGCCGCCGGCACGGACTCCAGATGCTGCCAGGCCTCCGTCGTCGCGGCGGGGCGCAGCGTCTCGCGGATCAGGATCGACCGGTCGCGTTCTGTTTCGCTGGCTGGCCAAGGCGCGACATCCCGGCGGGCGAGGCCGAAGCCGCCGATCAGCTTCTTCAGCCCGAACTGGGGATGGCTTTCGTCGATGGCGTCCCAGCCCTCGTCGTCCATTTCCTGGTCCAGGCCCGGCAGGACCACCGCTCCTTGAGGCAGGCCGGCGACCGCCTTCAGCAGCGCCGCCGTCGCGGGGATGGAGCCGGTGGACCCCGCCGCGATCACGGGGCCGGCCGGCGGCCGCTTCAGCCAGCTTTCCGTCCGCAGCCCAAGCAGCCGGTTACGCCGCTCCGCCGGATCGACCTCCCCCCGTTCCGCCAGGATCGCGGGCCAGTGCTCTGTCACCAGTTTCAGGAAGTCGAGCGTCACCTGCCAGTGCTTCGCCAGATCGTCCGGCGCCAGCGTCGCCAGCCGGTCGAAGCCCAGCCCTTCGGTCTGGACCTGGTCCAGCAGGCGGGCCAGGTCGGCGGCCAGCCAGGCCGCCTGGTCGGGCGGGACCGGGGAATCCGCCCGCGCCATGATCAGCCGCGCCAGCAGCAGGCGACGGTCGAGCGCTGGGATCGCCGGCGGCAGGTCGATCGCCAGCCCGTCCTCCCACAATTCCGCCGATTCCTCGTCCAGATCGCCGATAGGGTTCATGCGCGGCAGCAACATCGGCCTGCCGCCCGACAGGCGCAGGAACGCCTCCCTCAGTGAGCGGCAGGCCCGCCGGGTGGGCAGCAGGATGATGAAATCGCCCAGCGTCCGCGGATCGTCGCCGGCGCGGTCCAGGATCCCTTTGGCCAGCGCATCCAGGAACGGGCGCGAGGACGGAATGGTGAAGATTCTCATGGCTGGAGCCAGCGGACATTCTCCTCCGCCAGGGCGGCCTGCGCGTCCTCCAGCCCTCGCGGCGTGCCGACATGGAACCAGGCTCCGTCATGCACCAGCCCCCAGAGCGCGCCGCGCTCCAGCGCCTCGTTCCAGATCGCCGCCATCGGCCGGTCGCCGCCGAACAGGGCCGGCGAGACAAGCTGGACCCCGGCATAGTAGTAGGGCGCGATTTGGCCCGCCTCCCGCGGTTCGATTCGGCCCAGCGGATCGAGATGGAAGTCGCCGCGCCCGTCCATGCCGACCGCCTTGGGCGTCGCCATCAGCAGAAGCAGCGCCTGCATCTCCTTCGGGTTCCAGCGGCCGGCCATCCTCTCCAACGCCGGCGTCGGCCCGTCCAGCCACAGCGAATCGGCGTTGACCGTGAAGAACGGCTCCTCGTCCCGCCAGGGCTGGGCGTTCCGGATGCCGCCGGCGACGCCCAGAAGCTCATCTTCCCGGACTATCCGGATGCGCGGGGATTTCCGGCCCTTCAGATGAGCCTCGATCAGCTCCGCCTTGTAGTGCGCGTTGATCGCCGCCTCCTCGACCCCCGCATCCTGAAGACGGTCCAGCGCGTGGTCCAGCAGGGTTCGACCGCCGACCTCCAGCAGCGGCTTGGGAACGGTATCGGTCAACGGTCGCATCCGCTTGCCCAGGCCAGCGGCCAGGACCATCGCGCGCGTCGGTTTGATCATGGAAGTGTTCCGATCGAGGACCAGCGATTTCCAATTCCGACGATTTCCGCGATGCGCTCGTCCGGCGTCGCGCCGTGGCGCAGGAGGATCTCCAGCCGCTCCGCCGGTAGCAGCGACCCCAGCCGGTCGGGCCACTCCACCAGCGCGATGCCCTCGGCCCGCGCCTCGTCCCACCCCAGTTCGACCACCTCGTCTTCTCCCGACAGGCGGTAGAGGTCGAAATGCCAGATCGGCGGCGGCACGGAATCGTAGACCTGGACCAGCGTGAAGGTCGGGCTGGGCGCCTCCACCTCCGCCCCCAGCCACGCCCGGATCAGCGCACGGGCGAAGCTGGTCTTGCCGGCGCCCAGATCGCCGCGCAGCGCGACCATGTCGCCGCGCCGCAGCAGCGGCGCCAGCCGCCGGGCAAGGGCGCGGGTCGCCGCCTCATCCGGCAGCGAGAGCATATCGTCGGATCGCATCGTCATTCCGGGCCGGATTGTCGGGGTCCGGCCCTTCCGGGGCAAGGTCGGATTTGTGAACGTTTTCACAGGCCGCCGCCGCTTCCCCGGCGGCGAAGAGTCTGGCGCGGCCTCGTCCGCCATCGACGCCACATGGATGCTGGATCAAGTCCAGCATGACATTGTTTTTATTGGTAATTCCGGCCTCCGAGCCGGCAACTGTGTTGTCAGGCCCAGGCTTTACGGTCTCTGAGCATGGCGTTGAGGTGGGTGAGGAGCTTTCTGGCGACGGCGATGATGGCGACTTTCTTGGTGAGTGAGCGGCTGTAG